>CADCOV010000198.1 GCA_902803185.1 uncultured Eubacteriales bacterium | reverse complement strand
GCCTTAGGCGCTTCCGCCTTCGGGGCCTCGGTCTTCGGCGCAGGCGCAGCCTCCTTCACCGCCTCCTGCGGCTTCGGTTCGGCAGCGGCTGCCGGCTTGACTTCCTCTGCAGGCGCCGGTGCCGGCGCTTCCTTGTGCCGGTCCTTGTTCGCCAGATAATCATCGTTCACCCTCGGTCTCCCGATCGGTGGTCTCTTCCTTCCCAATGCCGGACGGGCCCCTCCGGCAGGCGCCGCAGCCGGCTTCGCGGCCTGCGCCTCCTTCTCCTTATCGCCCTTGAGTTTATCGACGTCCGCATCGGTCGGCGTGCTCATATGGCTCTTCAGCTCCACCCCCGCAGCGGCAAAGCGATCGAGCAGTTCCTTACTGGAAATTCCCATTTCCTTGGCAAGTTCAAATACTTTTTTCGCCATCCGTCACCTCCATTTCTGATTGAATCAGGTCAATCTCCTTACGTATGCTCTCGGCAAAGCCCTTGTCCGTTATGCCGAATATGCCCTTGTCTGTCTTTCCTGTCATCGCTGACAGCATTTCGGCTTTGCCGTATATCCTGTACTCTACGCCGTGGGAGGCGCACTTCTGGGAGAGCTTCTCCCTGGTGTTCTCCCCGACGTCCTCGCTGATGATGACCAGCAGGACCTTTCGCCTCGGGATCATGGTGAGGCAGGTGTTCGACCCGGTCACGACCTTCCCCGCTCTCGCGGCGAAGCCCAGGTAGCTCTCGAGTTTACTTCTCTTCATCGAGGACACCCCGCAGTCTGTCCAGATCCTCTTTTTGGACTTCGCACCGGAAGGCCCGTCCGAAGGCCCGGCGTTTGATGGCTTTGTCCAAACACCCGGCGTCCCGGCAGATGTAAGCGCCCCTGCCCTCGGCCCGTCCGGTCGGATCCGCGCTGACGACGCCCTCCGCGCAGACGACGCGCAGAAGTTCGTTCTTCGGCTTGGATTCCATGCATCCGATGCAGCGGCGCATCGGTGTGCTCTTAGTCTTCAATCGGCTCACCCTCTGTCTCATCATCGCCGTACATCTCGAAGGCGTCGGCCAGCTCTTCCAGCTCGTTCGCCGCGAAGTACTGGGTGTGGCTCTTGATGTCGATCTTCCATCCGCTGACCTTGGCAGCCAGACGGACGTTCTGTCCCTCCTTGCCGATGGCCAGGGACAGCTGGTAATCCGGCACGACGGCGGTGGCGACGTGTTCGTCCTCGTCGATGAAGACCTCCTCCACCTTGGCCGGGGAAAGGACGTTGGCGATCAGCTCTTCCGGATCGTCGCTCCAGGCGATGATGTCGATCTTCTCGCCGCCCAGCTCATCGACCACGGCCTGCACACGGGAGCCCCTGGTACCGACGCAGGAACCCACCGGATCCACGTTCTCGAACTCGGTCCAGACCGCGATCTTGGTGCGGGAACCGGCCTCTCTGGCGATGCCGCGGATCTCGACGGTGCCATCGGCGATCTCCGGGACCTCCAGCTCGAACAGGCGCTTCACCAGGCCCGGATGGGACCGGGAGAGGAAGACCTGCGGGCCCTTGGCCGTCCGCTTGACGTCCATGATATATGCCTTCAGCCTGTCGTTCACGTTGAAGCGCTCGCCCGGGACCTGCTCCTTGACCGGCAGGATGCCCTCGGTGTGGCCCACGTCGACGTACAGGGTGTTGCCGCTCTTGCGCTGGACGATGCCGGTGATGATCTCACCCTGGCGGTCCTTGAAATCGTCGAAGACCATGCCCCTCTCCGCCTCGCGGATGCGCTGCACGACCACCTGCTTGGCGGTCTGGGCGGCGATGCGGCCGAAGTCGTCGGTGGTGACTTCGAACTCGATCTCATCGCCGACCTCGTAACGCGGGTCGATCTCCTGGGCTTCCTCCAGGCTGATCTCGACCATCTCGTCCGTGACTTCCTCCACGACGTCCAGCTTGGACAGGACGACGATGTCGCCGGTCGTGTCGTCGATCTCCACGCGGACGTTCTGGCTCGTCCCGTAGTTCTTCTTATAAGCTGCTACCAGAGCCGCCTCGATGGCATCCAGAAGAATGTCCTTGGAAATGTGTCTGTCTCTTTCCAGTTCATTCAGCGCATCGATAAACTCTTTGTTCATAGGTCTGTTTCCCTCCGTTTCTCGAAAAAATGCATATCGCTCTTAGAAGATCACCGTGAGGCGGATCTTGGCCACGTCCTTCCGCGGCAGCAGGGTCTCCTCCCCGCCTTCGCCGGTCAGGGACACGGTGTCCTCCGTGACCTCCCCCAGGATGCCGGTGAGCTCCTTCTCGCCGTTCAGCGGGCGATAGAGCCTGACGTCCACCTGCTCGCCCCGGTAGGCGGCAAAGTGCTCCGGCTTGCTCAGCTCCCGGTCCAGTCCCGGGGAGCTGACTTCCAGGATGTAGTTCTCCGGGATCGGGTCCTCCTCGTCCAGGCGCTCGTCCAGGAACCGGCTGACCAGCTCGCAGTCGTCGGTGCTGATGTAGGCGCCGTCCGTGCGGTCGATGTAGACCCTCAGATAGCGGTCCGGTCCCTCCTTGACGTACTCGCAGTCCCAGAGAGAGAATCCGTTCTCCGGCAGGAAGGTCTCCAGCATGCCGCAGACGATCTCCGTGATCTTCTTCTTGCTCATAATTACCTCAACAAAACTTGAAGAGTGGGCTTGACCCACTCTTCAGCAATAACATTATGGAACATATGACACTATACCACACGGGAAATGGTTTGTCAAATCCCGCAGGGCTTCCGCCGCTACTTCTTCAGCGCGTCGCGGATCTCGGTCAGCAGCTTGACCTCTTCGGACGGTTCCGGTTCCGGTTCTGGTTCCGGTTCCGGCGCAGGCTCTTCCTTCTTCATCTTGTTGAACGCCTTCATCAGCCAGAAGATGACGAGAGCGGTCAGCAGGAAGGTGATGATCGCCTGGATGAAGTTGCCGTAGGTCAGTACCGCGCTGCCGACGGTGACAGAGAGGCTGGAGAAATCCAGACCGCCCAGAACGATGCCCAGAAGCGGCGTGATGATGTCAGCGACCAGGGAACCGACGATCGCCGTGAAGGCGCCGCCAATGATGATGCCGACTGCCATGCTCATCACATCGCCCTTGGTGATGAACTCCTTGAATTCTTTCATGAAACCCTTCATAATTGCTGTCTCCTTTCGGGTAAACATTTCTATCTCTATTTTAGGATCCCCCATCGGTTTCTGCAACCATTTTTTGTTCCGTCTCCTCGTCCCTCTGCAGCGCTTTCAGCCTCAGAAAGAGGTCGAAGAGCCTCTTCAGCCTGGTCCCGGCCTCCCGGGCGAACTGATACTCCTTGCCGCAGTCGAACAAAGCCAGCCCGTTCGTGACGGCGACCAGCCGCGAGAGGTTGATCGAGAACCGCTTCAGGACCGGTGCGAACCTCTCGTCCAGGTGCGGCATCACCTCCCGCATGTCCCCGTAGTACGAATAGTGGTGGCCCTCCGTCTCCACCTCGATCTTCCTTCCCTTCCGCTCGATGTAGAGGATGTCATCCAGCGGCACCAGGTGCAGGAGCTTCCTGGATTTGACGATGATATAAGGTGATTCCATATCGCTCTCCTTTCCCTTTACCCCTTTGCTTTTATTATAGGGCGGGAAGAGCGGTATGGCTGTCCAAATAGAGGGCATTGTGTTCAAATAGCGGGCACTCTGTCTCCCGCACGGGCAGGCGGATCAGAACATGCTGAACATGCTGAGCTGGTCGGTCTCCGACATGCCGTCGAAGACGCCGTAGCGGCGCAGGGCCTCCACCGAGGTCTTGTTCAGCTTTGCCCGGTTGATTGCTTCCTCCACCGTGTCGAACGGCTTCTCGTCGTAGGCGTCCGCAAAGGCCGTGGCCGCCGACTCGCCCACGCCGTTCAAGGCGACGAACGGCAGGAGGACCTTGCCGTCCTCGATCCAGAACTTCAAAGCCTTGGAGGCCCCCAGGTGCGGCGCCTTGAAGGAGTAGCCCCTGGCGTACATCTCGTAGGCCACCTCGCAGACCAGGGCCTCGTCCTTTTCCTTCGCGGAGGCGTTGTCGCTCATGTCCGCGACCCGGTCGATGTGGGCCAGGCAGGCGGCCGGCCCCTCCAGGATGATGTCCGGGTTGAAATCGTCCGCCACGGAGGTGAAATAGGTGGCGTAGAACTCCAGCGGATAGTAGACCTTGTACCAGGCCATCCGGAAGGACATCATGGTATAGGCCACCGCGTGGGCCCGCGGGAACATGTACTGGATCTTGATGCAGGAGTCGATGTACCAGTCCGGCACGCCGTGCTCCTTCATGACCGCGAGCTGCTCCTCCTTCAGCGGCCGGTTCTTACGGACGTCCTCCATGATCTGGAAGGAGGTCTTGTTCTCGATCCCCTTCAGGATCAGGTAGTTCATGATGTCGTCACGGGTGGAGATGACCTCACGCATGGTGGCGGTCCCGCTGCGGATGTAATCCTGGGCGTTGTTCAGCCACACGTCCGTGCCGTGGGAGAAACCGGAGATGCGGACCAGGTCCGCGAACTTGTCCGGCTTGGTGTCGTCCAGCATCTGCCGGACGAAGGAGGTGCCGAACTCCGGGATGGCGAAGGTGCCGTGGGTGAACCGGTATTCCGGATCTTTGATGTCCAAAGCCTCGATGCCGTTGAAGATGGACAGGACCTTCCGGTCCGTCAGGTCCGCCTTCAGCGGGTCGATCCCGGTCATCTCCTGGAGCTGGCGGATCATGGACGGGATGGTGTGGCCCAGGATATCCAGCTTGAGGAGGTTCTCGTCGATCTTGTGGTAATCGAAATGGGTGGTGATGATGCCGCTCTCCGCGTCGTTGGCCGGGTGCTGGACCGGGCAGAACTCATAGATCTCGTGGTCGTCCGGCACGATGACGATGCCGCCCGGGTGCTGGCCGGTGGTCCGCTTGACCCCCATGATGCCCTGCTTCAGCCGGTTGGCCTCGCACTTGTTGATCGGGAGCTTCTGCTCCTCCGCGTACTTCATCACGTAGCCGTAGGCGGTCTTGTCGGCGATGCCGCTGACCGTGCCGGCCTTGAACACGTTCTTCTCGCCGAAGATCACGCCCACGTACTTATGGGCGGAGGCCTGGTACTCTCCGGCGAAGTTGAGGTCGATATCAGGCTCCTTGTCACCGTTGAACCCCAGGAAGGTGGCGAACGGGATCGTGAAGCCGTCCCGGCGCATCATGGTGCCGCACTCCGGGCAGGCCTTCTCCGGCATGTCGATGCCGCAGTCGTAGAGGGCCATATCCCCCCACTCCAGATGCTTGCACTTCGGACACACGTAGTGCGGCTCCAGCGGGTTCACCTCGGTGATCCCCGCCATGGTGGCCGCCAGGGAGGACCCGACGGATCCTCTGGAGCCCACCAGGTAGCCGTGGGCCATGGAATCCGCCACCAGCATCTGGGCGGAGACGTACATGACCGCGTAGCCGTTGCTGATGACCGAGTTCAGCTCCTTCTCGAGGCGGGCGCCGATGCGCTCCGGCAGCGGGTCCCCGTACATCTCGTGGGCCTTGGCCATGCAGGACTGCCGCAGGGTCTCCTCCGCCCCGTCGATCTTCGGCGGGAACTTGCCCTTCGGCACCGGCAGGATGCTGCCGTCGATCAGGTCGGCGATCTTGTTGGTGTTCTCCACGACCACTTCGTAAGCCCGCTCGCCCAGGTAGCTGAACTCCTCCAGCATCTCCTCCGTGGTGCGCATGTACAGGCCCTGGCCGTTCTCCGCGTCCTTGTAGCCCATGCCCGCCATCATGATGTTCCGGTAGATGGCGGATTCCGGCTCGTCGTAATGGGCGTCGGTGGTGGCGACGGTGAGCTTGCCCAGCCGGTCGCCGGTCTCGAGGATCCTGCGGTTGAAGGCCTTGAGGTCCTCGTTGCTCTCCACGATGTGCTCCTCGATCATGAACCGGTCGTTGATCAGAGGCTGGATCTCCAGGTAGTCGTAGAAGGAGGCGACCTTGTCCAGCTCCTCGTCGGAGACGCCGGCCCTGACGGCCCGGTAGACCTCCCCCGCCTCGCAGGCGGAGCCGATGATGATGCCCTCCCTGTACTTGGAGATCACCGACTTCGGCAGCCGCGGCCGCTTGTAGAAGTAGTCCAGATGGGAGATGGAGACCAGCTTGTACAGGTTCTTCAGGCCCTCCTGGGTGGCCGCCAGCAGGATGATGTGATAGGTCGGTTTGCTTTTGTATTCGATGGAGCCGTCCTCCCGGTGACAGTCGCTGTCATCGAAGACGTAGCCCTCCATGCCGTAGATGATCTTGATGTTCACCGGGTGGTTCTTGTCCCCGGCCAGCTTCTTTGCCGTCTTGGCAGCGTCCGGGAAGCTCTGCACCACGCCGTGGTCGGTGATCGCCACCGCCGGCTGTCCCCAGCGGGCCGCGGTCTTCACCACGTTCTCCACGTCGTTGAGGCCGTCCATGGCGCTCATCTTGGTGTGGCAGTGGAGCTCCACCCGGTGCGGGCCGTCAAAATTGTCCTCCCGCCTGGTGACCACGCCCTTCTCGATCCCGTCGATCATGACGACGAGCTCGTTCTCGAAGCGGTCGAACTCCGGGGTGCCCAGGGCTTTGATGTAGTCGCCCGGCTTCAGGAGGCCGTCCACCTCCTCCCACTTCTCCGCGGAGAGGAAGGTCTTGAGGGCGATGCTGGTCTTCTTGTCCGTGATGAACAAAGACACCAGCTGGTTGCCGCTGCGAATGGTCTTGCTCTCCTTGCCGAAGAGGATGCCGGCCACCACCACCTTGCCGGAGGAGCTGGTGAGCTCCCTGAGCGGGGTCGGTTCCCCGTCCACCGGGCGCTTGCCCATGATGATGTTGCCGTTCGCCGGGGCCTCCTTGTCGGACTTGCGGCCTCTGCCGCCGCCCCGCCAAGGCTTGCCGCCCTGGTCTCCGCCGCCGAAGGAAGCCTCCTTCTTCGGCTTGGCCGCCGCCCGCTTCGCCGCCTCCGCGGCATCCCGGGCGACCTCCGCCATCTCCTTCTTCGTCTCCTCCTTCAGGGTCTCCTTTGCGGTCTCGTACTCCTCCCGGTCCACGGCGAAGCGCACCGCCACGTGGAGGCCCAGGTGCTCCGCGATCAGCTGGGAAAAGAGGACGGACGCCCTCTTGTTCAGCTCCTCACAGGCCAGCTCGCCAACCGTCGGGATCAGGAAGGTCCCATCCTTCAGGACGGCCTTGTGCCGGACGATGGACTCGGTGATCGCCGCGAAGTCGCCGTTGGCGATGGCGATCATGTGGGGCAGGAAGGCCTTCAGGGTCTCCTCCTCCGTGGTCACCATATCCCCGTAGAAGTGGCGGAAGTCCACGCCCTTGAGCTCTTCGACCTTGCTCAGGATGATGGCGCGGATCTTCTGTTCGTCCCTTAGGGGCACGACAAAATTGCTCCGCAGGCTGATTCGGAGGGTCTCGTCCTTCGTCAGGAGGCAATCCGCGATCTCCAGCCGGTAGCGCTCCCTGTCTCCCCCCAGTTTATCCCATTCTATGTTCTTCTCAAAAAGATCAAGCATGCTCTTCCGTTCCCTCCCGGCTCTCGATCAGCCGGAACAGTTCGTCCACGATCTCGGATTCCTCCACGGTCTTGACGACCTCGCCTTTGGCGAAGATGACGCCCTTGCCCTTGCCGCCCGCCACGCCGTAGTCGCAGCCCGCGGCCTCGCCCGGGCCGTTCACGACGCAGCCCATGACGGCGATCTTGAGGCCGCCCCGGAACCGGGCGGCCTGCAGGCGGTCCTCCACCTGCTTCGCCAGGCCCGGCAGGTCGATGGAGGTCCTGCCGCAGGTCGGGCAGGACACCAGGTCGAAGGCCGGCTCCCGAAGGCCGATGGACTCCAGGATCTCCTTCGCGAAATAGACCTCCTCCACCGGGTCCGCGGTCAGGGACACCCGCATGGTGTCTCCCACGCCGGCGAGGAGCAGGCTGCCGATGCCGATGGCGGACTTCACCTTGCCCCGGTGGACGGTGCCCGCCTCGGTGATCCCCACGTGGATCGGGTGCGGCGTTCTCTGGGCGATCAGCCGGTGGGCCTCGTAGTTCATCCGCACGTCCGAGGACTTCAGGGAGACCACCAGGTCCTCATAGCCCATGTCCTCGATCACCGCGAGGTTTCTGAGGGCGCTCTCGCAGAGTCCCTCCGCCGTGACGCCGCCGTTCTTCTCCAGGATGTCCTTCTCCAAAGAACCGGAGTTGACGCCGACCCGGATCGGGACCCCCGCGTCCTTCGCGGCCTTCACCACCTCCCGGACACGCTCACGGCTCCCGATGTTGCCCGGGTTGATGCGGATCTTGTCCGCGCCGGCTTCGATGGCCGCGATGGCCATGCGGTAGTCGAAGTGGATGTCCGCGACCAAAGGCATATCGGTCTCAGGCCTGAGCTTTGCCAGCGCCTCCGCCGCCTCCCTGTCCGGGATCGTGATCCGCACGATCTCGCAGCCCGCGGCCTCCAGAGCCCGGATCTGGGCCAGGACAGCCGCCGCGTCGTGGGGATCGGCGTTGCACATGGACTGGATGGAGACCGGCGCGCCGCCGCCGATCTGCAGGCCCCTTATCTTAACGAATTTCTCGCTCATCGTAATAACCTCAACACGTCATTGCATGCGACCACCGCCGCCAGCACCAGGAGCAGCGCCATGCCCACCGCGTGGACCCTTGCCTCCACGGTGTCGGAGATGGCTTTGCCGGTGATCTGCCGGATGATCACGAAGATGATCCTGCCCCCGTCAAGCGCCGGGAACGGCAGGAGATTGAAGATCGCCAGGTTCACGCTGACCAGGGCGACCAGGTACAGGAAATAGGAGAAGCCGTAGTCCCTGGTCTCGTCCACCAGCTGGACCATGCCCACCGGCCCCGAGACGTTCTCCAGGACGTTCCCCTCCTTGAAGATCTGGACGAAGCCCTGCAGGATCAAAACGAACACCCTGCCCGTCGCCCGTACGCCGTAGCCCACGGAGCGGATGAGGTCGTGGGTGACCTTCGCCTGGATCCCGACCACGTAGCGGCCTTCGTCGTTCTTCACCGGGGTCAGATCGAAGGAAAGGGTCTCGCCCCCTCGTTCGACGGTGACCGACACGGTCTCCCCCTTCTCCAGATAGGCGGCGAGGGCGTCGGTGACGTCGGCCCATTCGGCGGTCTCCGTATCCCCCACGGCCACGATGGTGTCCCCGGCCATGATCCCGGCCGCCTCCGCCGGCCCGCCCGGCGTCACCAGCTCCAGGGTGTTCGTGACGAAGCCGGAGATGCCCACGAAGATCGTCAGCACGACGGCGGCGATCAAAATGTTCATCCCCGCACCCGCGATGAGGACCAGGATCTTCTGCCACCATTTCTTGTTGTTGAAGGCCCGCGGATTATCATCCGCCTCCTCCGTATCCTCGCCCTCCAGCTCGGTGAAGCCGCCGATCGGCACCAAACGGATGGAGTACAGGGTCTCCTTCCCCTGATGCTTGAAGATCGCAGGCCCCATGCCGAAGGCGAATTCGTTCACCTGTACCCCGCAGGCCTTGGCCACCAGGAAGTGGCCCAGCTCGTGGGGAAAGATCAGGAGGACGAAGAGCACGATCACCAGGACGACCGTCAGCATCCGACCAGCCTCCTCGCCTCTTCCCTGGCCCGGCGGTCCGCCTCCAGGATGTCAGGAAGCTCCGCCCGGCTGCCCGGGATGTCCGTGGAAAGGACTTTCTCTATCATCGCCGGGATATCGAGGAAGCCGATCTTCTCCTCCAGGAAGGCCTCCACCAGGACCTCGTTGGCGGCGTTCATCACCGCCGGATAGGTGCCGCCGGTCCGGGAGGATTCCCGGGCGATGTCCAGGCACCGGAACACCTCGGTGTCCGGCCGCTCGAAGGTGAGGCCGCCGGTAAGGGCGAAGAAGTCCAGTCCCTTGTCCTCCATGTGGAGCCGGTCCGGATAGCCTAAGGCCACGCTGATCGGCACCCGCATGTCCGGCACGCCCAGCTGGGCGATGACGGCGGTGTCGTCGAACTCCACGGCGGAGTGGATGATGCTCTGCGGGTGGACAATAACCTCTATATCGTCGATTTCCACGCCAAAAAGCCATTTGGCCTCGATCACCTCGAGGCCTTTGTTCATCATCGTTGCCGAATCGATCGTGATCTTGCGGCCCATGCTCCAGTTCGGATGCTTGAGCGCCTGCCGGAAGGTCACGTCCTTAAGCTGTTCTTTGTTCCATCCTCTGAACGGGCCGCCGGAGGCGGTCAGGAGGATCCTGCGGATCTTCTTCCCCTCGTTTCCCATGAGGCACTGGAAGATCGCGCTGTGTTCGCTGTCGATCGGAAGGAGCCGGATGCCCTGCTCCGCCACCTCCCTCATGATCACGTTGCCGCCCGCCACCAGGGTCTCTTTGTTGGCGAGGGCCACGTCCCTGCCCGCCAGGATGGCCTCGTGGGTCGGGACCAGGCCCCGCATGCCCATCAGGGAGTTGACCACCATGTCGCAGTCGCTGCGGACCGCCTCGATCAGCCCCTCCTCTCCGGAGAGGATCCTGACGCCGGCGAGATCCGTGTCCGCATAGCGGGCCCTCAGGGCCGCCGCGTCCTCCTCCTTCGCCGTCACGGCCATCTCCGGCCGGAAGGCTTCGATCTGCTCCGCCAGCCGGGAGGCGTTGCTCCCGCAGGTCAGGGCTGCCACCCGGAACCGGTCCGGGTTATTTTTGACGACGTCGAGCGTCTGGGTCCCGATGGACCCGGTGCTCCCTAAGATCGCGATTCTTTTCATTCTTACCTCATCAAAACGATCTGGATATAGTAATAGATCGCCGGGGCGGTGAACAGGACGCTGTCGAAGCGGTCCAGGATGCCGCCGTGCCCCGGGATCAGGTTGCCGTAGTCTTTGATCCCCATCTTCCGCTTGAAGGCGGAGGCGGTGAGATCGCCGCACATGGAGAGCACGGAGCCGATGAGCCCCATGAGCAGGCAGTGGACGACCATTCCCTTGAGGAACACCGCGCCGAAGATGCCGCTCACGATCACCGTTCCCAGCACGCCGCCCACCGCGCCCTCGATGGTCTTCTTCGGGCTCAGGTTCGGGCAGAGCTTGTGCCTGCCCAGGAAGTAGCCGGAGAAGTAGGCGCAGATGTCCGTGACGAAGGCGGTGATGAAGATCATCCAGGTCAGGATCCGGTATTCGCCGGTCATGTCCGTCATCACCACGTGATAGCTGAAGAAGATCACGTAGACGATGCCCAGCATCGTCGCCGTGGCGTCTTCGATCTTGTGCTCGTTGATCCGGAAGATGTAGATGGCGCTGGCCATGACCCCGAGGACCAGCCAGCCCGTCAGGTACTCGTGCTCCAGCGGAAACAGGAAGTGGAGCCCGTAGAGCAGGATGAGGGCGCCGTAGGCCACAGGGTAGCACGGATGCACGTCCATGGCCTCAAAACCCTTGAACAGCTCCCGGACGCCGATCAGCCCCACCAGGAAACAGGCGGCTGCCAGCGGGATCCCGCCGAAGTAGACCACCAGAAGCAGCGGCACCATCACCAGCGCCGAAACGATCCTCGTCTTCATGCCTTGTCCGCCTCCTGCTTGCGGCCGCCGAAGCGGCGCTCTCTGCTGCGGTATGCCAGGATGATCTCATCCAGCTCTTCCGGTTTGAAATCCGGCCACAGGGAGTCCGTGAAGGCGAACTCGCTGTAGGCGGCCTGCCAGAGCAGGAAGTTGGAGAGCCGCTCCTCCCCGCTGGTCCGGATGATCAGGTCCGGATCCGGGACGAAGCCGTTCTCCTCGCCGGTGTAGAGATACCGGGAGAACTCCTCCTCGGTCACCGGTCCCTCTGCAGGATCCCGGTTCGTGAGGAGCTTGTCCACGGCCCGCAGGATCTCCGCCCGGCTGCCGTAGTTCAGGGCGATGTTGAACTGCATGCCGGTGTTTGCCGCGGTGGTCTCGATGGTCTTCTCCATGCTGGAGCGGGCCGGTTCCGGCACCTTGCTCCAGTCCCCTAGGACCCTCACCCTCACGTTCTCCCGGCAAAGCTCCTCCAGCTCCGAGGCGACGTAGGTCACCAGGAGGCCGAAGATGCCGCTCACCTCCTCCGCGGTGCGCTTCCAGTTCTCCGTGGAGAAGGCGTAGACCGTGAGGTACTTCACCCCGATGTCGGAGCAGTGCCGGACGATCTCGATCAAAGCCTTCATCCCCGCGTTGTGGCCCGCCACCCGGGGCAGCAATCTCTTTTTGGCCCACCGGCCGTTGCCATCCATGATGATGGCGATGTGGGCGGGCATAGGACTCAATTCTGCCATAATGCTCAGTTTTTCCTTATAAAATGCATAATACGGGCTGGCCCGCGTAAAGCGGAACAGCCCGATGTGTTCGTCAGCCGATCCTCAAAGGAGTGATCAGACCTCCATGATTTCCTTTTCCTTCTCCGCGACGATCTTGTCGATGTCCTTGATCGCGGCGTCGATCTTCTTCTGGACGTCGTCCAGCTCGTTCGCCAGCTCATCCTCAGAGATCTCGCCGTTCTTCTGCTGCTTCTTCAGCATGTCGTTCATGTCTCTTCTGAGGTTGCGGACGGCGACCTTGGACTCCTCGCCCATCTTCTTGACGGTCTTGGTGAGCTCTCTGCGGCGCTCCTCCGTGAGCGGCGGGATCACCAGGCGGATGTTCTTTCCGTCGTTGCTCGGGGTGATGCCGATGTCCGCCTTGTTGATGGCCTTCTCCACGTCCTTCAGGGACTTCGGATCGAACGGCGTGATCATCAGCTGCCGCGGGTCCGGGGTGGAGATGTTGGAGATGTTCTTCAGCGGCATCTGGCTGCCGTAATAGTCCACCATCACCTTGTCCAGCAGCGCCGGGTTGGCGCGGCCCGCTCTCACTGTGTTCAGATCTGCTTTCAGGATCTCCTTGCTCTTCTGGATCCTGTCGTCCAGGCTCTTGTTGCTCATGATACCCTCCTGTCTCTTATCGATCTCTATCTGACGATGGTTCCTATCTTCTCTCCGCAGACGGCCTTCATGATGTTGCCCTCTCCGGCAATGCCGAACACATGGATCGCGATGTTATTGTCCTTGCAGAGCGTGGCGGCGGTCAGGTCCATGACCTTGAGCTCCTTCTCCACGACTTCCTTGAAGGAGAGCTCGTCGTACTTGACGGCGTCCGGGTTGGTGTCCGGATCGTCGGAGTAGACGGCGTCCACGTTCTTGGCCAGCAGGATGACCTCCGCGTCGATCTCCGCCGCCCTCAGCGCTGCCGCTGTATCGGTGGAGAAGAACGGGTTACCGGTGCCGGCGCCGAAGATGACGACGTCCTTCTTGTCCAAACGGCTCTTCGCCTTCATCCGGGCGTAAGGCTCGGCGATCTCCCTCATCTCGATGGCGGTCTGGACGCGGGCCTTGACGCCCACGCTCAGCAGCGCGGACTGCAGGGCCAGAGCATTGATGCAGGTCGCCAGCATGCCCATGTAATCCGCGGTGGCGCGGTCCATGTTCTCGCTGCTCCTGCCTCTCCAGAAGTTGCCGCCGCCGACGACGATGGCGACCTCCACGCCCAGGTCCACGACCTCCTTGATCTGGCGGGCGACCTTATCCGTCATCGCGTCGTCGATGCCGAACTTCTGCTCGCCGGCCAGGGCCTCTCCGCTCACCTTGAGCAGGACTCTCTTATATTTCGGTTCCATATGCAGCTCCTTTTATCTTCGGATTTTCTATCCAAGATTATAGCATAGCGGCAGGTCGATGGGAACGGTTTTTTATCCATCAAAACGGTTTGCTACCCTTCGAGGGCGTTCAGGTAGTCGATGGCTGCCATGGCCGCCGTCGCGCCGTCCGCGGTCGCCGTGACCAGCTGGCGCCGCACCTTCGCCCTCGCGTCTCCCGCGACGAAGAGGCCCGGCGTCCCCGTCAGGCAGTCCTCCTTCGCGGCGAAGAAGCCCGCGCCGTCCAGCTCCGCCAGATCGGCAAAGGCGCCGTTCTCCGGCACTCTGCCGTAGGCGACGAAGACTGCGGAGGCCGGGATCTCCCTGGTCTCCTCCGTCTTGAGGTTTTTGACGACCAGCCCGGTGACCTTTGGCTCTCCCAGGATCTCCACCGGCACGCTGTCCAGGACGAACTCCACGTTCTCCTTGGCGGCCAGCCGCTTCACGGCGATCTCCTCGCCCCGGAACTTGTCCCTTCTGTGGACCAGGTAGACCTTGTTGCAGATGTTGGTCAGGTACTCCGCATCCTCCAGGGCCGTGTTGCCGCCGCCCAGGACGATGACGTCCTTTTTGCGGAAGAAGGCGCCGTCGCAGGTGGCGCAGTAGGAGATGCCGGCGCCGGTCATCTGCTCCTCTCTCTCCAGGCCCGCCAGGCGGCTCTTGACGCCGGTGGCCAGGATCACGGTCTTCGCCTCGTAGTCGGTGCCGAAGCTGCTGTGGACCAGAAAGCCGTCCTCGGTCTTCTCGATGCCGGTGACCTCCGCGTAGTCCATCCCGGCCCCCAGGCCCGTCGCCTGGTCATACATGTCCTGGGCCAGCTGGAAGCCGGAGACCCGGCCGGTTCCCGGGTAGTTCTCCACCTCCGGGGTGTTGACGATCTGCCCGCCGTAGTTCATCTTATCCAGCATCAGGACGGACTTGCCGCCTCTGGCGCCATAGATCGCTGCTGTCATGCCTGCAGGTCCTGCTCCCGCGATCAAAATGTCGTACATAGCTCCTCCTTCGCGGCTTTACGCCGCAGATTTCTATATTGCTACAGGCGCCCTTCTTTGAACGCCCACATCATGTTCCTCGTCAGGCTGATCTCGTCGTCGCCCTCGATCGGAAGCTCCTCCCTGGTGAACCATTCCGCCGTGGAAAGCTCCCGTTCATCCAGGGTCACGTCCGCGTCGCCCTTGAGCTCCGCCACGTATCCCAGGAGCAGGTCGCTGTCGATGCCCCAGGGCTGGGTGGCGTAGTAGGTCACGTCCGCGACCTCGAGGCCCACCTCCTCCTTCACCTCCCGGCGCACGGTCTGCTCCGCGGTCTCGCCGATCTCCGTGAACCCGGCGATCAAAGCGTACCTGGTGTAGGCCCGCCCGGAATACTTGGTGAGCAGGATCCGGTCCTCGTCCCTGTTCTCTCTTCGGTCGATCAAAGCCACGATGACCGCCGGCATCACCTTCGGATAGACGGTGTTGCCGCAGACCGGGCAGACCAGGGCCCGCTCGTCCTCCTTGTGGCGGGTCCTCCCGCCGCAGCGGCCGCAGAAGCGGTTGTCCCGGTACCAGTTCCCCAGCTGCACCGCCGTCTGGGCGGCGAAGGCGATCTCCTTGCTCTCCATCTGGCGGATCGTCCGGATCCCCTGCCAGCGGAAGCCCCTGGCCAGCAGCGCCTCCAGACCCTCGCCGTCCGCTCTGCCCTGCTCGCCGTAGCAGCTGAGATCCAGGTAGTAGCGGTCCTGTTCGATCCGGAAGAGGTACTGGAGCCTCCTGCCCTCGAAGGCGGCGGCCGGCGGAGCGGCGAGGCCCTCCTCCGGTTCTCCCTTCAGCAGCACCTCGCCCCGGTCCCGGAAGGTGAACACCCGGTCGTGGGGTCCCGGCGCCGCCGGAGTGTATTCGTTGTATAATCTTCTTCCACCGATGTCCTGTATCATTTTGTTCCCTCAGTTCCAGCCTTTCAAACCGGTGAAATAAGCGCCCATCCTCTGGTGCTCGTTCCGGTCTCCCTCGTCCGGCCCTGCGGCCAGCACCAGGAAGACGAAGAGCATGAGCGGCATCGTTCCCGGCGTCCCGGAAAGGTCGAGCCCGCCGGCGATCAGCGCATAGATGATGATCGGGAACAGCCGGCCCTCGGACAGGGAGTCCGCGTGCCAGACCCGGATCCCCAGAACCGCCGCGAAGAGCACCCGGGTGATCAGGGTGAGGCCGAAGCCCATCCCGGACTCCCTGAGGGATGCGCCGGTCAAAAGGATCGTGACCGCGAGCACCGCCAGCACGGCGAGCCGCGGATTAAAGAGGCCGAAGCCCCGGATCAGCACATACAGGACGATGGCGGCCCCCAGGGCGATGTAGACCATCCGGCTTCCCGCCTGCAGCAGCAGGGCGAAGGAGAGCAGGCAGTAGATCCCGCCCAGGACCCGGTTCAGGAACTCCTCATCCTGGGAGATCACGATCACCATGACGATGACGGAAAAGCCCACCATGATCCCCATCTGGAGCGGATCCCGGTAGAGGGCGCTCTGCCCGTCGTTCTCGCTCAGGAAGGTCTTCTGCAGCAGGAGGCTCCCCACCTCCCCTTCCGGCGCGAGCTTCGTCACGATGATGCAGAAGATCTCCAGGAGGCTCACGACCATCTGCATGATCGCGAAGGCCGGCAGCATCAGCTTCCTCACCACGTCTCCGTCCACGGCCAGGGCCGTCAGCGCGACGAGGTAGAGCACGTCCGCCGTGAGGAAGTCCTCGAAGGCCGCACCGGTGAAGCCCGACCGCAGGATGGTGAGGAAGCGAAGGAGCAGGTACAGCCCCGCCGCCAGCTGGGCCAGAAGCCAGAGCTTACGCCGCTCCGGGAAGGTCCCCAGGAGCCGGTAGCCGGTGAGCACCAACAGGATCACGGCGGTCAGGAGCCCGACCACCCGGAACACGCCTCCCAGGTAGACCTCGATCAAAGTCCCCCTGAGGGCGTAGACCATGCCGTAGACGACCAGGAGGATCCCCGCCGCCATCTCGAAAATCTCGTCTTTATCCACTCTTCTAAGGTCCAAGTAAAGCACCTCCCGAAAAAGAATCACAGTTTGCCGTCAGCCGACGATGAGCGGCACCAGGATCGGCACCGCGAAGGAGAGCACGACCCCGGACACGAAGGAGTAGACCGCCACGTTGCTGTTCGTAGCCCGCTCCACGATCGGCAGGCACACGTCCATGGCCGCCGCCCCCGGCAGGGCCACCGTCTCCGCGTAGCCCACGTGGTCCGCGATGGTCGGGATCAGGATGATCGCGAGAAGCTCCCTCAGCACGTTGTGCAGGAAGGAGACGGCGCTGGCCGTCGCGTAGCCCGCGTCCAGGATGATCCCCGGCGCCATGGAATACCAGCCGAAGCCGGCGCCGATGGCCAGCATCTCCCTGAGGGAAAACGGCAGGAACAAAGCGCAAAGCGCAGCCCCCGCCAAAGTACCGATGGCGATGAACACCGGGAACAGGAAGACCCGGAAACCCACCTTCAGGACCTGGGAACCGCCGGTGCCGTCGAGCCCCAGGTCGATGCCCAGGAACAGCAGCAGCACGCACAGGCCCGCCCGGATCACCGTCCCTGCGATAGCGCTGAAGGTCTCGAAGTCCGGGAACAGCTTCCCGGCGAAGAAGTGGCCGAAGGCCATGCCGAGAGCTGCGGCGATCACGATGAGGAGGGTGGTTTTGTTGAAGCCGCCCCTCACCTTCTCCGCCTGCCCGGCGCCCGCCTCGCCGCTGCCGCCGATCCGGCCGAACCGGTCGAGGCCCATGAGCCTTCTGCCGATGCTTAAGGAAGCGATGGAGCAGGCCAGCACCACCAGCGTGATGGTGAGGGCCGAGATCCCGATGGTCGCCAGGCCCGAGATGACCTCCTCGTTGGCGCCCATGCGGCTTCCCATGGAGAAGACCAGGAAGAAGATCGCTCCGGTCTGGAACTTCCCCGTCCAGGTCAGCTTGTCTTTTTTGTCCCTCATGCGGCTCCCGATCAGGTAACCGATGGCAGCGCTGATGAGGTAGAGGACCATATCAAACACGGAAGGCCCCCTTTCTGACGATGTCCAGGACCTCCTCGCGGCCGCTGACGCAGGTCCACTCGGAGACGAGGGAGGCCCGCACCAGGTCGTAGAGGTAGGCGTCGTAGTGGGCCAGGATCTCCTCCTCGCTCATCCCCCGCCCCTTCATCTCCTCGATGTCGCCGGGCAGGAAATCCACGGTGACCCGGCACCGCTTCCGTGGCTTGCCCCCGGACACGGGCAGGTCGCAGACGTCCACGTCCACCTTATACGTATATGGGATATCCGGGATCAGCACGATCTCCTTCGGCTCTCCCGGAAAGGGTTTTCTATTCTCCATAAAACCGTCCAATGCTCCGTTCTGACGGCCTAGCCGTCGATCCTGCCGTAGCGGTCCTCGATCCAGCGCTGGGCGCACTGGATGAACTCCTTCGTCGCGGCGTTGACCCGCTTCTCGTTCTTGATGATGAGGCCGATCCTGCGGGTGTCCCTCGTGGTGAGCGGCCGCACGGCGATGTTCCGCCCGGTCCTGCCCACGATCATCTCAGGCAGGATGCTGACCCCCAGGCCCTGCTCCACCATCGCGGCGATGGCGTAGTCATTGGTCTCGGCGAAGCGGACGTTCGGCTTCAGGCCGTACTTGCGGAAGAGCTGGATGATCTCCTGGTCCTCGATGAACAGGCCGTCGTTCAGCCTGATGAACGGCAGCTCCACCAGCTTGGCGATGTCCACCGTCTCCTCCTCCGCCAGCGGGCAGTCCTTCGGCATGACCGCCATGAACGGATCCTCGTGGAGCGGATAGAGCGGGTATTTGATATTCTTATCGTAGCAGACGAAGGCGCAGTCCACCTTGCCGGAGGCGATCCAGTCGTCGCACTCCTCGCTGGTCCCGTGGAGAAGCCGGAACTCGATGTTCGGATGCTCGGCGGTGAAGTCCGCCAGCATGCCCGGCAGCCACTGCACCGAGACGCTGTTGAAGGTGGCGATCCTGACGAGGCCCGCCTCCAGGCGGTGGATCTCCCTGAGTTTTTCCTGCATCTCCTCGTAGACGCCGCAGATCTCTCTGAAATACGGCAGGAGCTGCTCGCCGTCGGCGGTGGCGTAGGCGCCGCTCTTCTCCCGGACGATCAGCTTGAGGTCGCACTCCGACTCCAGGGAATTCAGCAGATGGGTGATGCCGGACTGGGTGTATCCCAGGTCCTCTGCGGCCCTGGTCAGGTTCCCCAACTCGATGGTCCTGATGAACGCCTGATATTGAGAAATGCTCATATGCTACTCCTTCTCCCTGCCCTAAAATGACTGATTATCATTAAAAGGGGCAAAAAAAACGCGGTTTTCTCATCACAAAGTTGATTATAATCGGTCTCTCCCAATAAATCAATGTATAAAGATGCCGGAGCGTAAAGAGAGGCGGCATTATCTGCCGCCCCCCGTTCTTCTCCCATGATCAAAAGTCAAAGCCTGCGCCGTCCATCTGCCGGATCCACAGGGCCAGGGCCAGGTGGTCCACCGCCTCCTCCGGGCCGTAGCCCGCCCGGATCAGCACCCCGTCCAGGATCTTGGCCATCCGCGGCCGCATCTCCTCCGGGGATTCCAGGATCCGCTTCATCTCCGTGCGGACGTAGAGCTGGGCCTCCAGGCCGCCCCTGAGCAGAAGGTGCGCGTCCGACGTCCCCGCCGCGATCGCGAGGAACGGCGCCAGAAGATCCGTGCCGTCCCGGAGCAGCATGGCCTCCGCCTGCCTGGCGGCCGGGAACCCCTTCTCCGCCTGCTCGACGATCCCCCTGGTGCCGAACTTCTCGAAGACGGCCCTGTGCTCTCTCCGGTCCATGTCGGAGACCGGCCCCATCCGCTTCGCCAGCGCTGCCCCGTTCTCCGAGGCCAGGCCGCCTCCCGCGAGGGACTCCGCCATCCCGGCGATGGCCGGCAGGAACAGGGTCAACGCACTGTTATGGATGGCGGCTCCTCCCGCCGCCTCTCTGGCCGCCCTGGCGCCGCCGTCCGCGATCTCGCGAAGGATCTGCTCGTCGATGGTGCCCGCCAGGCTCTCCTTCGCCGCCCGCTCGAAATACGGGCGCAGGGCCTGTGCGCTCCTCGCCGCCGCAGCCAGATCCCGGTCCTGATAGATGCCGGCGTTCTCGCTGTCCAGGATGCCCGGCTTCGGCGTGAAGCGGGCCGCCAGGATCAAAGCCTTTACCGCGGCGTCCGCCAGATACCGTGCCGCTTCCTCCCGAAGCAGCAGGTCCGTGATGCCGCTGTCCGCGCAGGGACGGCCCGCCGCCTCCAGCAGGGTCCCGTTCTCGTCAAAGACTTCCGTGATATAGAGGTCTGCGCCAGGCGGCTCCGCCGTCAGCGTCCGGCAGAGCGACCTGAGCTCCTCCGCCGGCACATCGCAGACCAGAAGGGCCTCGCAGCCCGTACGCTCTTCCTTTTGTTCCCAGAACACCGGCGCGCCGGTGAGATCGAAGAGGTCGTCGAGCCCCCGCCGGAAGGCCAGGTCCGCCGCCCCGCCCCGGTT
>CADCOV010000197.1 GCA_902803185.1 uncultured Eubacteriales bacterium | reverse complement strand
TTGTGCATCCGCTCCTTTTTGCACATATCAAAAGGGGCAGGGGGATAGTAGGATGGGGAGGTGGAAAGTGACCGACGGTCATTATTCGCAGCACAATGAAACGGGAAAGGAAGGCAGACCGATGGGACTCGCGGAGGACAAGAAACAGAAGAAGAGACTGAGCCTGATGGACGCGGCCTTCGGACTGTTCACGACGAAGGGCATCGCCCGGACCTCCATCGAGGAGATCGCCAGGGCGGCGGGGATCGCAAAGGGTACCTTCTATCTGTACTTCAGGGACAAGGATGATCTTCGCAGGATCCTGATCCGCCATAAGGCGGCAAGCCTCCTCCGGCACGCGCTGGACCACTCCGGCTACCGGGAGAAGGAAGGGCCGGCGGACAAGATCCTGACCATCACGGACGACATCCTCAGCCAGCTGCAGGAGGACCCCATCCTTCTCGCCTTTTTCCACAGGAACTTCAGCTGGAATACCTTCCGCCAGGCGGTGGAGGAGCTGGGGGACGAAGGACGCCGCGCCATCGAGGAGGTCTTCGGACCTGAGGCCGGCGGGAGCCGGGACCGGGAGGTGGAGAGCTTCATGATCCTGGAGCTCATCGGCGCCACCTGCCAGAGCGTGATCCTGGACCGGGAACCGGTGGACATGGAGACCTACCGGCCCTATCTCCACAGGGCGGTCCGCTCGCTCATGGAGAGCTGCGGGGCAGCGTGATATATAATCAGTACTTTCTCAGAGCAAGAGGTGATAGATGATGTACAAATTCGGAAAAGCGGTGGTGCGGCTTCGGATCCCGATCCTGATCCTGGCCGTCGTGCTGCTGCTCCCCGCCTGGTGGGGCATGCAGGGCACCCGCATCAACTACGACATGCTGACCTATCTGCCGGAGGACATCGAGACGATGCGCGGGCAGGACATCCTTCTGGACGAGTTCGGAAAGGGTGCGTTCAGCTTCGTGATCGCGGAGGGCATGGACGATCGGGACGTGTCCGCGCTGCGGCAGTCCATCGAGCAGGTGGACCACGTGGACAGCGCTCTCTGGTACGACAGCTTCGCGGATCTGTCGGTGCCGAAGGAGATGCTGCCGGAGGACCTGAGGGACGTCTTCCTGAACGGGGACGCGACGATGATCGCGGTCTTCTTTGACACGTCCTCCTCAGCGGATGAGACCATCGAGGCGATCGGCGAGATCCGGGAGCTCTGCGGCAAACAGGCCTTTGTCTCCGGGATTTCCGCGCTGGTGACGGACCTCAAGAACCTGGCGGAGCGGGAGGAGCCGGTCTACGTCGGCATCGCGGTGCTGTGCGCGCTGGGAGCGATGCTGCTGCTGACGGATTCCTGGCTGGTGCCGTTCGTGTTCCTGGCCGGCATCGGCATGACGATCCTCTACAACATGGGGACCAACGTGTTCTTCGGTGAGATCTCCTACATCACCAAGGCGCTGGCGGCGGTGCTGCAGCTGGCGGTCACCATGGACTACTCCATCTTCCTCTGGCACGCCTACTGCGCCAGGAAGAAGGAGAACGAAGACCGCGGCGAGGCCATGGCTCTGGCGGTCCGGGACACGGTGCTCTCCGTTGCGGGCAGCTCCCTCACCACCATCGCCGGCTTCCTGGCCCTGTGCTTCATGAGCTACACCATGGGCGCGGACCTGGGTCTGGTCATGGCGAAGGGATGTCTGCTGGGCGTGCTGGGCAGCGTCACGATCCTGCCGTCGATGATCCTTCTGCTGGACAAGCCGCTGACCCGGACCATGCACCGCTCCCTGATCCCGAACATGGATCGGGCCGCAAAGTGGATCACCGGGCATTTCGCCCTCTTCCTGGTGCTGTTCGTTTTGATCCTGGGGCCGGCGGCTCTCGGGTATGCCAGGACGCCGGTGTACTACGACTTCACGAAGATCCTTTCCGGCGATGATCTGCAGGACATGGACGCGGAGGACATGCAGTTCCTGACCGCGAAGAACAAGCTGGAGGAATACTTCGATGTGGCGACGACCCACATGATCCTCTGCGACGCCGGGATGCCGGCCAAGGAAGCGGAGGCCATGATGGACGAGATCAAAGCCCTGCCGGGCGTGACGAACGTGCTGGGCTTCAATTCGCTGGTGGGAAGCTCCATCCCGGAGGATTTCATGCCGGAGGGGCTGACGGACACGCTGAAGAGCGGGGACTGGCAGCTGATCCTGGTCAACTCGTCCTACGCGGTGTCCACCGATGACGTGAACGGGCAGATCGATGCCATCGATGAGATCCTGAAGGGTTACGACCCGGATGGCATGCTGATCGGCGAAGCGCCGTGCACCAAGGACCTCATCGAGATCACGGACAAAGACTTCACGGTGGTCTCCTGGATCTCCATCGGGTTCGTGTTCCTGATCATCCTGCTGACGCTGCGCTCCCTGTCCCTGCCGGTGATCCTGGTGGCGGTCATCGAGTTCGCGGTGTTCATCAACCTGGGGATCCCGTATTATACACACTTCACGATGCCGTTCATCGCGCCGATCTGCATCAGCACGATCCAGCTCGGCTCCACGGTGGACTACGGCATCCTGATGACGACCCGCTACAAGGAGCTCAGGCAGAGCTTAGGGAAGAAGGAAAGCGTCACGCAGGCCCTCGCCTACGCGATGCCGTCGGTGCTGGTCAGCGCCCTCAGCTTCTTCGCCGCCACCTTCGGCGTCGGCGTCTACACCAACATCGATCTGATCGGTTCGATGTGCAACCTGCTGGCTCGCGGCGCGTTGGTCAGCATGCTGTCGGTTTTGATGGTGCTGCCGTCCCTGCTGCTGCTGCTGGACGGCCTCGTGACCCGCACTACATTGGGCATGCGGGCCGGGCAAACGCGTTCTGATCAAGGGGAGGTATCATAAGATGAGAGCAACGATAAGAAAGACACTTTCGGTCGGGCTGGCCGGCGTGATGCTGGCCATGTGCCTGACAACCGGGTTCGCGGCTGCGGAAGATCCGGTCACGGAGAAGGAGGAGACGGTCTACGTCGTCGCGGACGCAGAGGGAAAGCCGACGGAGACCATCGTCAGCGAATGGCTCAAGAACCCGTCCGGCGAGAAGACGCTGGAGGACGTCTCGAGCCTCACCGATATCGAGAATACCAAGGGCGATGAGACCTTCGCCACCTCTGAGGACGGCGG
Source organism: uncultured Eubacteriales bacterium (assembly GCA_902803185.1). Taxonomy (GTDB): domain Bacteria; phylum Bacillota; class Clostridia; order Peptostreptococcales; family Anaerovoracaceae; genus Eubacterium_B. The sequence goes on along the minus strand of CADCOV010000197.1, from coordinate 1,920 downwards.
GCTGACCTGGAAGGCGGACGGCAAGGACATCCACTACCAGGGCAAGACCGACAAAGCGCTGCCGGTGACGACGGCGATCTCCTATGAGTTGGATGGCAAAGCGGTCGCCCCGGACAAGCTGGCGGGCGCGGACGGCCATCTCGTCATGACCTTCCATTATACGAACAACACCGGCGAGGAGCGGATGGTGAACGGGCGTCAGGTGACCCTCTATCAGCCGTTCCTCGTGATCAGCGGCCTGCTGCTGGACGACGCGAAGGCTTCTGACATCACCGTGACCAACGGCAAAGTCATCGATACCGGCGAGCAGAGCGTCGCCGTGGGCATGGCGATGCCGGGACTTAAGGACAGCCTGGGGCTCGACGGTATGACGGCGGGCAGCGGTGCGGCCGGGTTCGAGGTGCCGGAAGAGGTGGTCATCGAAGCGGACGTCAAGGATTTCGAGCTGCTCACCACGGTGACCGTCATCTCCAACGACCTGCTGAATGATCTGGATCTGGACGGCGTGAACGGTCTGGATGACCTCAAGGCGGCCATGGAGAAACTGACCGGCGCGTCTTCGCAGCTGAAGGACGGGACGGACCGCCTGGCGGACGGCACCTCTCAGCTGAAGGACGGTTCCTCCCGTCTGGCGGAGGGGATCGGTCAGGCGGATGACGGCGCCGGCGCCTTGGCAGACGGCGCTGCGGAACTGAAGGATGGCCTGGAGCAGCTGTCCGAGGGAGCGGGTTCCCTGAAGGACGGGGCCTCCACCCTTGCGGATGGAACTGCGCAGACGGATGCCGGGGCGGCCAAGGTCGCGGAAGGGTCTTCCGCCCTGAATGACGGTGCCGGCGCCCTGAAGGACGGCGCAGCTACCCTGGCCTCCGGCGTGGACGAGGCAAAGACCGGTGCCGACAGCCTGGCGGACGGTGCGGCGCAGCTGAACGACGGCGCGGCGCAGCTCTCCGGCGGCATGAGCACCCTCTCCGATGGTTTGGGAAGCGCGAAGAGCGGTGCGGAAGCACTGCACAGCGGCCTCGCGGGGATGCAGCAGTCGGTCAAGGATCTGCCGGCGGGGACGAAAGCCCTTCACGACGGTGCGGTCCAGGTCAGCGAAGCGCTGAGCGGCAGCGTGTCCGGCGGCCTCTCTTCCATCAAAGCCGGTGCGGACAGCCTCCACGACGGCCTGGTGACCGGTGACACTTCCATCTATGGCGGTGCCGGCCAGCTGGCGGCCGGTGCGGATGAGCTGGCGAACGGCGCGGCGGGCATCTCCGCCGCTGCCTCTCAGGTCAAGGCAGGGATCGAAGGCCTGCCGGCAGCAGCCGGTGAGGCGGCGAACGGCCTTGCGGCTGCGGAGGGCGTGCTGAACGGCGTTTCCACAGAGGGTATGACGGAAGAGCAGATCACGGCCATCCAGACGGCCCTCGCCTATATCCAGGGCGTGGAGTCCGGCCTCAGCGGACTGTCCGGTGACATGTCCGGCGCGACCGCCGCATTGGACGGTATCGCGAGCGGCGCGGACGGCCTGGCGGCCGGCGCCCAGAACCTCTCTGCCGGCGCGAAGGGTCTGCAGGACGGCGCACAGCAGCTGGCGGATGGCGCGAATGCCATCTCCGGCGGTGCCGCAGGACTTCAGACGGGCGTCGATGAGATCGTCGGCGAAGATAACCTCGGTGCGATCATCAACGGCCTGGCTGCGCTGCAGGAGAACTCCGGCGCGCTCGTAAACGGCGTGGATGCGCTGACGGCGGGCGCCGGCCAGCTCAGTGAAGGCGTCAGCACCGCAGCAGACGGTGCGGCGAACCTCGCGGGCGGCGCTGCGTCGCTGTCCGACAACATGGGCACGATGGCGGGCGGCGCCGCGGGCCTGTCCCAGGGCATGACGGCTCTGAAGGACGGCGCGGACCAGCTTTCCGGCGGTGCCTCCGACCTGGC
>CADCOV010000196.1 GCA_902803185.1 uncultured Eubacteriales bacterium | reverse complement strand
TGAAGCCGGACCACATGGAGATCCGCTACATGGCGCTTTTCTCTGAAGGCAAATAATATATATGTCAATTAATGTCAATATCAGGAGGTAAAGACAATGAAAGAAGTAGTAATCGTAGGAGCAGCCAGAACTCCAATAGGCTCTTTCGGCGGCACGCTGAAGAACGTGCCGGCCAGAAGACTGGGCGCTATCTGCATCAAGGAAGCCCTGAACAGAGCGGGCGTCGATCCGGCAGCGGTCGACGAAGTCATCATGGGCAACGTCCTTCAGGCTGGTCTTGGACAGAACGTCGCGAGACAGATGATGATGGATGCCGGCGTCCCGAAGGAAGTCCCGGCTATGACCATCAACAAGGTCTGCGGTTCCGGCCTCAGAGCTGTCGAGTTGGCGGCTCAGATCATCAAGGCGGGCGATGCTGACATCATCGTCGCCGGTGGTGCCGAGAGCATGTCCATGGCTCCTTACGTGATGCCGGCTGCCAGATGGGGCGCCAGAATGTTCAACACCCAGATGATCGACGCCATGGTCAACGATGGTCTGTGGGATGCGTTCAACAACTATCACATGGGTATGACCGCTGAGAACGTTGCGGAGCAGTGGGGCCTGACCAGAGAGGATCTGGACAAGTTCGCTCTGGCTTCCCAGCAGAAGGCTGAGGCCGCGATCAAGGCGGGCAAGTTCAAGGATGAGATCGTTCCGGTCGAGATCCCGCAGAAGAAGGGTGATCCGATCTGCTTCGATACCGACGAGTTCCCTAAGTTTGGCGCTTCCCTCGAGAAGATGTCTAAGCTGAAGCCGGCCTTCAAGAAAGACGGCGGCATCGTCACCGCTGCCAACGCTTCTGGCGTCAATGACTCCGGCGCTGCCGTAGTCGTCATGTCCGCTGAGAAGGCTGCTGAGCTCGGCATCAAGCCGCTGGTCAAGATCGTCTCCTACGCTTCCGCAGGTGTCGATCCAGCGATCATGGGTACCGGCCCGATCCCGGCGACCCGCAAGGCTCTGGCCAAGGCCGGTCTCGAGATCAAGGATATGGATCTGGTCGAGGCGAACGAAGCGTTTGCTGCCCAGTCCCTGGCTGTCGGCCACGATCTCGGACTCGATCCGGAGAAGCTGAACGTCAACGGCGGCGCCATCGCTCTTGGTCACCCGATCGGAGCTTCCGGCTGCCGTATCCTGATCACCCTGATCTACGAGATGATGAAGAGAGAAGAGGCCAAGAAGGGCCTTGCCACTCTGTGCATCGGCGGCGGCATGGGTACTGCCATGGTCGTTGAGAAGTGCTAGTCACGGCTGATTGAATCAAACGGAGAGCGGAGACCGCAAGGTCCCCGCTCTCTTTCTTTTTGCCGGCGGCCGGCAGTGCGTAGGTTTTGACAATACTGCGGCGGCTTAGTATAATCGGGGTAGGTATGCGATAAAGGAGGTACTACCCCAATGATCTACTTCAGATCCGATTACAGCCAGGGCGCCCATCCTGAGGTGATGGAAGCTTTGATGAAGACCAATATGGAACACCACGACGGCTACGCGATGGACGTCCACAGCGACCACGCGGCGGAGCTGGTGAAGGAGCTGATCGGCGTAGAGGACTGTTCCGTCTACATGATGATCGGCGGCACCAACTGCAACGTGACCACCATCGCCGCGGCGCTGAAGCCATATGAGGGCGTGATCACCCCGCGGACCGGCCACGCCTACTTCCACGAGGCGGGCGCGGTGGAGGCCACCGGGCACAGGGTCCTGACGCTGCCCCCGGAGAACGGTAAGCTGACGCCGGAGATCATCGCCAAGGCCTGGGATGAGTTCGAGGACGACCACACCCCGCTGCCGCGGATGGTCTATATCTCCCAGCCGACGGAGAGCGGTTCCCTGTACACCAAGGCGGAGATGGAGGCGATCTCGGCGTACTGCAAGGAGACCAACCTGCTCCTCTACATCGACGGCGCCCGCCTGGGCTCCGCGCTGACCTGCGACGCCTGCGACTTTACGATCAAAGACATCCCGCCGCTTTGCGACGCCTTCTACATCGGCGGCACCAAGAACGGCGCGCTGATGGGCGAGGCGCTGGTCATCCTGAACAAAGACATCGACGACCACTTCCGCTGGATGATCAAGAGGCAGTGCGGCATGCTGGCCAAGGGCCGCCTGATCGGCGTCCAGTTCGAGGCCCTGCTGGAGGGCGGCGAGGACAGCCTGTACTACCGCCTGGCCAGGGAGACCAACCGCCTGGCGGCGAAGCTGAGGGACGGCCTCACTGAGATGGGGTGCACCTTCTACGGCACCTCCGAGACCAACCAGATCTTCCCGATCCTGCCGACGCCGGTGGTGGAGGCCCTCGAGGAGGACTTCTTCTTCTACCGTTGGGCACCGGAGGAGGACGGCATGATCCCGGTCCGGTTCGTATTGGGCTGGGGATCCACCGATGCGGACGTGGATGCGCTGCTGGCGCGGATCAAAGAGCTGCTGTAACAGAGCAAGGAAACGATGATGCCGGGAATGGGCGAAGTGCCATTCCCGGCATTTTTTATTAACATTACGAAAGAAATAATAGGAAGACGCGGTGAATAATGGTATAATTATTTCAAATAAACATGCGGCGGGATGGGGCCCGCCGAAGGGGAACCTGAAAGGAAGAGAGAAAGGAAGAACAGATGAAGACGACGTGGAGAAAGCTGCTCGTTTTGATGCTGTCGCTCGCGATGGTGCTGTCCTACGCGGTGCCGTCGTTTGCTTTGACAGAGGGAGAACCGGCGGAAGAGACCGAGGAGACCGAAACGGCAGAACCGGCGGAAGAGACCGAGGAGAACGAAACGGCGGAACCGGCGGAAGAGGCGGAAGAGACCGAAGCGGCGGAACCGATGGAGGAAACCGAAGCCCCTGTGCTCAAGGCGGCCTCAGAGAG
>CADCOV010000195.1 GCA_902803185.1 uncultured Eubacteriales bacterium | reverse complement strand
CGTCCACGATGTGGCCGTCGAACTTCTCTTCGTTGTAGGTCATGTCGACCATGTTGGCGTTGCCCCAGAGGATCAGCCTGTGGTCGTCGGTGACGACGGCGGAGTACTGATTGGAGGCGTAGACCTTGTCGATGCCGAACTTGTGGAGGCGGTTGTTGCTGTCCAGTTCGGACGGGATCCTGGTCTGGCCCAGACGGTCGTTGCCCCAGGCGTAGACCGCGCCCTTGTCATCCACAGCGACCACGTGGTCGTAACCGGCGGCGATGTGGACGATGTTGGCGTTCAAGACTTCCTCAGGGATGTTCTTCAGGTCGGTGTTCTTGTTGATCTTGGTCTGGCCCCAGATGTAGACGTTGCCTTCCTTGTCCAGGCCGACGGCGTAGTTGGAACCAACGGAGATCTCAGCGCAGTTGTCGTTGTTCAGCTCGGAGGCGTAGTCGCTCAAAGCGTAACCCGGCGCTACGTTGGTCAGGGTGCTGTCCTGCTCGGACAGATCCAGCTTGACGAAGGACGGTCCGATGAAGACCACCAGCATGATGAGGATGAGGATGACCAGGGAGACCACGGCCAGCGGCTTGGAGAAGAAGTTTCTCGCCACCACCCTGCCCGGGCTCTGCAGTCTTTCCTCAGCGTAGATGTCCAGTTCCTTGCTCGGATAGAACAGACGGTTGATCCATCTTCCGAGGGTGCTCTGCTTCTTCTGAGAGCTGCTCTGTTTCTTATCTGCCATGTCACAGCCCTCCTTTACTTATTCACCCGGACACGCGGATCGACGAGGCCGTAGCTCAGGTCGGTCAGCAGGATGCCGACAAGGGATACGATGGTGTAGAACATCTGCAGCGCGAGGACCAGCTCGTAGTCAGTGTTGTTCAGAGCCTCCCAGTACATACGGCCTGTGCCGTTCAAACTGAAGGTCTGCTCAATGACCAGCGAACCACCGGTGAAGACGGCGATGAACCATCCCATGATGGACGTGGAGACCGGCAGCAAAGCGTTTCTCCAGGCATGGGAATAGACGACCACCTTCTCCTTGAGGCCCTTCGCCCTCGCGGTCCTGATGTAGTCCTGGGTCAGGGTGTCGATCATGGCGGCTCTGACCGTACGGGTCATGCCGGCCAGGCCGGTGAACACCAGCACCAGGATCGGCAGCGCCATGTAGTACATCCGGTCTGCGAATTCGGCCATACCCGTGTAGGTAGAGCCCGGCGTCTTGGCGCCGCCCGCAGGGAACCACTGCAGCTTGACCGCGAAGATAAATATGAAGACGATACCGACTAAGAATGTCGGCAAACTGTATCCGACGACGGTGCCCGCCTGGATCGCGCTGTCGATCGGTTTTCGGCGGTGCACCGCGCAGTAAATACCGAGCGGTATAGTGATCGCTAAGGTGATGATCGTTGACACCAGATTCAATAAGAACGAGTTCAGCATCGGTGTCTTGATAATGTCTATGACGTTTCTCTTATATTTCAGGGAGTACCCGAAGTCCCCTTCAATGAGGCCGTGGACACGTCCGTCCACATCCTTGGCAAGGCCCATCCATCTGGCGTACCGGACGATCAGAGGATCGTTCAGACCCATGCTGTCCCTGAGTTCCTGATATTGCTGTTCCCATTCCGCCGGTTTCAGGGACTTGCGCAGCGGCTCCATCTGTACCAGAGCCGGGTCGCTCGGAATGAGGTTGTATATGAAGTACATCATGATGCTGGTCAGGAAGAAGACCAGGATGATGTATCCAATACGCTTCAGTATGTATTTTCCCATGGTTCCTCTCTCCATGCCCTTCGGCGCATCGCGTTCCCGGCGGCTGCCGGGGCCAAAGGGGGTCGATTTTGCTATACCCGAGTAGACACCTAAGACCGCCGGTCCCTTGGGGCAGGCGGTCTCAGGATTCACGTCTTAAGCCGAAGGGCCGGCTCCCCCCTTCGGGGAGCGGCCTTCAGATTTGATCAAAGATCATTCGCCAACGTACTTAGCGTAAAGGATAGCCTGTTCGAAGTTGCAGAAAGAGGTCTGGTTGTAGTTCTCGATCGTGTTCGGATAGACTGTGACGTAAACGTTGGAGTACAGCGGCAGCTCCGGCAGTACCTCGTTCCAGCGGATGATGAACTTCTGCCAGATGTCGAGGTAAGAAGCATAGTCGCCGGCTTCCACGCCGTAGACCATATCCATGGACAGCTTATCAAGCTCAGGGTCCATGATCTTAGGGTTGTTGTAACCGGTGGCGATGACTTCCGGATCCAGCGAGAAGTCATAGGACATGTCATAGACAGCGCTGTTCCAGCCGGTCGCCAGGTTCATCATGTTGTAAGTCGGAACGCTGTAGTCGCCACCGATACCGTAAGCATCCATACGATACATGTAGTTCAGCATTTCCGGGAAGCTCATCGTGGTGCGGTTGATCTTGATGCCGGCCTTCTCGACGTCCGGATTCTGATACAGCATGGTGCCGATCAGGTCGGAGACGGAGTTGCCCTCAGAGCAAGCCCACTCGATGACGCATGGCATCAGGGTCTTTCCATCGACTTCGATGCAGTTCTTGTAAGCGCCAACTTCGTCCTTGGTGACTTCCTTATAGCGGATGCCGGAGGTGTATTCCTTACCGTCCTCACCCAGGGTGAATCCGGCGTTCTCCAGCTCTTCGATCGCAGCGTCGAGGCTGTATTCATAGGTATCGAGTTCCTTGGAGAAGAGCTCTTCAGAATCCTTCGCCATGGTGAACGCGGTTCCGTAAGGGCCGTTGATGACGGAGCCCCAGCCGGCGCAGAAGGTGTTTGCGAACTCAACTCTGTCGAGCAGGTGCGCGATGGCGTGACGGACACCCTGATACTGGGTAGGTCCGAAGTCGCACATGAAGATCAGCTTGCCGTAGCCGGCGCGGTCGAACTGGACGTAGCTGGAATCGATGGTGCCGTTGTCGATCAGGTCGAGCGCAGCGTTGACCTGGGTACCATCGGTGATCTCGTTCAGGATGTCGATCTGGCCGGTAGCCAGCATATCCATGACGGTGTCATCGTCGGTCTTGGTGATGATGATCTTCTCGATACCAGGCTTCTGGCCTTCGAAGTTGCCGCAGTAGTTCGGGTTGGCTTCGAGGGTGATCTGGTAGGAAGAGGTGTCATAGCTGACCAGGTTGTAAGGGCCAGCGGAGACTCTGTCACTGCTCTGATAACGGGCAGCGGTGATGTGATCGCCAACGGTGGCAGCATCGAACTTGGCGGACTCATCCGCGGTGTTCTTGATGTAGGCGCCATTGCCGTCATCGACGCAGTCCCAGCCCTCGCCGAACCAGAACGCAGCGCTGGTGGCTCTGAGGCTGGCATTGCCCAGGTCATAGTAGTACGGCAGATAGGTGTTGCCATCATAGCCCTCAGCCAGGACGGTGATGGAAACGGTGTACTCGTCGAGCAGTCTCAGACCTTCGACGCAGTCCGCTTCGCCATCACGATACGGCTTGCCGCCCAGGATGCTGTTGTATCCGGCAACGGTGCAGCCCAGTTCCTTGGCCAGCGGGGAGCAGGAGAAGACCGCCCAGGTCAGGAAGTCCTTGCCCTTGATCTCTTCGCCGTTGTTGAACTTGAGGCCCTTCTTGATGGTGATGGTCCAGGTCTTGTTGCCTGTGGCCTCATCTTCGGTGATTTCATACTTGTCGACGACGCTGTTGTTCCAAGTGTAGTCGCCGTTCAAGTCGGTGGTGACCGTCAGACAGTCATCGGTCAGTGTCATGACCATGTTGTCGGTCGCGTTGTTGGTCCAGGTTGCATAGCTCCAGTCGCCGTTCGCTTCGGTGGAAGTGCCGAGGATGACCTGGCCCTTCGCAGCAGGAGCCTGTCCGCCACCGCCGCCGCCGCAGGCTGCCAGCATGCTGACTGCCAGAGCGAGGACGAGGAGAACACTCAGGATCTTTGTGTACTTTTTCATGTTTTTTCCTCCTCAAAATAAGTACATCGCTATAAAGCGCGCCCATAGGACGCTGTATCATCCGCCTCCCCTTAAGGATGCTGAGAAGGCGGCGATAGTCGAATGGATGGTCAGACGATCTCAGCCGGATCGAACTCGTCCAGAGCCTTTTCGGCTCTGCTGCAGATCGTCTTGAGGCAGTGGCCCTCGAACGGGCTCTCCAGATCCGCCTTGGCCAGGATCTCCCGGAAGGTGCCTGTGCCTCCCTGCCGCGTGTAGGCCATGTAGTGCTCCCAGGCGTTCTTCCGGTCCTCCCGGATCAAAGCCCAGAACTCCAGTGCCACGGTCTGCGCCAGGCAGTAATCGATATAGTAGAACGGCACCTCATAGATGTGGGACTGCCGCTGCCAGCCCATGCCCTCGCCGTAGAACGGGATCACCCCGTCCAGACGGACCCACGGCATATAGGTCCCCAGCAGCTCCTTCCAGACCCCGTGGCGCTCCGCCGGCGTCATGTCCGGCTTCTCGTAGACGATGTGCTGGAAGTGGTCCACCATCGTCCCGTACGGGATGAAGGTGAGCGCGTCGGCCAGGTGGCTGTAGCGGAACTTGACCGCATCCTTGCCGAAGAAGCCCTCCGCATGGGATTCCGCGAAGAACTCCATGGACATGGAGTGGACCTCGCAGGCCTCCAGCGTCGGCCAGATGTATTCGGACGGCACTCTGTCCCGGTTCATCCAGGAGGCGAAGGCGTGGCCCGCCTCGTGGGTCACCACCTCGACGTCGTGCTGTGTGCCGTTGAAGTTCGCGAAGATGAACGGGACCTGGTAGTCGTGGATGGTGGTGCAGTAGCCGCCGCCCTCCTTGCCCTCGGTGGAGAGCAGGTCCATCAGTTCCCTCTCCCGCATGGTGCGGAAGAACTCGGAGGTCTCCGGCGACAGGTCGTCGTAGAAGCGCTGGGCCTCCGCCACGATCTCGTCCGGCGTCCCCTGCGGCCGCGGGTTGCCGCTCCTGAAGCTCAGGGCGTTGTCCGCGAAATCCATCGGGTAGGCCTTGCCGATGCGCGCCGCCTGCCGGCGGTAGATGCCGTCCGCCACCGGTACCAGGTACTCCCGGACCGCCTTGCGGAACTCCTCCACGTCGTTCTTGTCGTAGCAGTTCCTGGTCATCCTGCGGTAACCGAGCTCCGTGTAGCCGTCAAAGCCGAGCTTGCGGCCCATGGTGTCCCTCAGGTGGACCAGCTCGTCGTAGATGCGGTCCAGCTCCGGCTGGTTGTCCCGGTACCACTGTCCCTCGGCCTTCCAGGCCTCCGCCCTGACCTCGTCGTCCTGGGAGGTCTTGAACGGGGACATCTGGGAGAGCGTGTAGACGCCGCCCCGGAACGGGATCTGCGCCGAGGCGATCAGCTTGCCGTAGGCGGTGGTCAGCTCGTTCTCCTTCTTCAGCTCCGGGATGATGACGGGATCAAAGGTCTCCCGCTCGATCTCGGCATTCCTGAAATACAGGGTGCCGATCTTCTCCTCGAAGTCCGTCCGGAAGCCGGAGGTCAGCATGGCCTCGAGCCACTGCTGCTGCATCTCGGCCATTTCAGGCGAGTTCTGATCCCAGAAGGTCTGCTCCTCCTCGTAGAAGGCGTCCCTCGTGTCGATGGAGTGGCGGATCGAGACCAGCGTCCCCATCGTCTCGACGTGGCTGGCGTACTTCTGCTCCTCCAGGAAGACCTCCCAGGCGGCGTCGAAGTCCGCTGCGTTCTTCAGCCTGTCTATGAAGTCAACGAAAAGGCTGCGGAACTCGTCGAGATCCGGCCTTTCGTATGGCATGTCCTTGAATTTTAACTGGTTCATCTGAACTCCCCCGAAAATCTATGTCGTACTGCTCAAATAAAAGCAGGTGTGACGCTATACATAGTGTTATTATTTTACACTATTATTAAATGGCAATCAACAAGAATCCCCGCTTTTTTATTGTTTTTCACTAATTTTTGCCACTTTTTCTGTGCTCTGCTAACACGTTAAATCGATAAAGCGCCCATTCCCCTCACTGGCGGTCCAGCCAGTTCTCCACGCTGCGGAGTTTGCGGGTGACTTTGTTGATGTCCTCGATCCGGCGGACCACGGTGTAGGCGTTCTCCTCCCGGTACATCAGGATCGTCCGGAGGGTCCCCTGCAGCTCGCTGCACAGGGCGTCCACCCTCTGCAGGTACTCTTCTTTCTTCATGAAGGCGCCGGAGAGCGGCATCTCCTCGATCTCGAAGGTGTACTCGATGCCGAAGATCTCGTAGACCTTCGCCGTGAGGGCCAGCTTCAGCTCGTTCAGCCGGATCTCGAAGATGGCCTCGTACCCTTCCGCCTTCTTCCTGAGGGCCTCGATCTCCCTGTCGATCTGGGCGAAGCGCTCGTCCAGGTCCTCGTAGGAGCGGGTCATGGCGGACCAGTAGAAGTCCAGCTGCCTGAGGGCCGCGTGAACCGTGTCCTTGAGCTTCTTGCGGGTGGATTCCCGCATGATCTCCCGGATGGAGGTCTCGCAGTCCGCCAGGATGGCGTTCTTCAGTTCCTCCACGCCCTGCCCCGTGGCGGAGCTCACCGGATAGAGCTGGATGTTCTCCGTCTCCATCAGCTCCTGCAGCAGCTTGCGGCAGTAGGCGCAGTACTCGCCCAGGTCCTTCTCGCTGACCACGTCGATCTTGTTCACGGCGAAGTAGAACTTGCCGGCGTACTCCCTCGTATTATAGAGGAAGTCGATCTCGATCTGGTTGATCGGGCTGTCCACGGACAGCAGGAAGATCACCGCGTCCGCTTCCTTCATGTGCTCGTAGGCGGTCTCGGTGTTGTTCCGGTGGAAGGACCCCACGCCCGGGGTATCCACGTAGGTCAGGCCGTTCTCCAGGAACGGCGACGGCGTGTGGAGGATCACGTCCCGCACGCCCAGCTTATTGTTCTCGTTCTTCTGCTCGCTGATGTACTCCGGCAGGTCGTCAAAGTCCACCGGCTCCACCACGCCGTTCTCGAAGTGGACCTCCGCGCTGCGCGGGCCGTACTTCACCTTGGTGACCGCGCTGGTGATCGGCACGATCCCCACCGGCATGATGTCGTCCCCCAGGATCCGGTTGCTCAGCGTGCTCTTGCCCCGCTTGAACTGCCCGATCACCGCCACGGTGATGTCGTCGTCCCGGAGTTTTTCGATCAGCCGCTCCGTCTGCCGGGCCTGGGCCGCGGTGGCCTCGCCGCCGTCCTTCAAAAGGGCCAGCGCCTCCTCCGCCTTCGCCAGGATCCCCTGCTTGTCCGCCCTGATCTTTGCGATGCTCTCGTTCATATCAAAAATGCTCCTTTATATTATTTCCGCTTGGCCTCCGCTTTGGCCAGGAAACGTTCGTTGTCGATGATGAACCGCTCGTGGACGGCCTCCGCGATGAGGCCCGCCTCGTCGTAGGCTTTGATGGTGAAGACCAGCCTTCTGCGGTCCACCTCCGTGAGCTCCGACTCGCAGGTCACCTTCATGCCCACCGGCGTCGCGGCGAGATGGCGGACGTCCATCCGGGTCCCCACGGTCCCCTGGCCCTCTGTGAGCTCCTCCGTGATCGAGGTGTGGGCGGTGTTCTCCATCAAAGCCACCAGGAACGGCGTGCCGTACACCGGCAAAAGCCCGCTGCCCGCCGCCGCTGCGGTCATCTCTTCCGTCACGATGATCTCTGCTCTGTT
>CADCOV010000194.1 GCA_902803185.1 uncultured Eubacteriales bacterium | reverse complement strand
GGTGATGATCTCGATGAAGATCAGGCACAGCAGCACCGAAAAGTCGACCGGCCCGGTGTTGAAGCGGCTGAGCAGCTTGCGGCACGGTGCGACGAGAGGTTCCGTGAACCGGACCAGGAACTGGTAGATCCTGCCCACCGTCGAATACGGGTCCTGGCCGAACCAGCTCAGGATCGCGCGGGCGCACAGGAGCAGTTCCAGGAGGTTACCGAACCTCTGGATCGTGTAGGCGAGCATCATGCGCACGTCAGTGCCTCCTTATCTCCAAGGGCCCTTGTCGGTCTGCGGCTGCGTTTCCGCCACGGTGTTGCGGGAAGCGGAGACCGCGACGTTCTCCGGCGTGAAGATGAAGATGTTGTTGGCGATCTTCTGGACGTTGCCGTTCAGCGCGTAGGTGGCGCCGGACAGGAAGTCGAAGATCTTGCGGGCCGTCTCCGTCTCCAGTCTCTCAAGGTTGATGATGACCGGCTTACGGGCCTTAAGGCTGTCGACCAGCTTAGGGCACTCATCAAAAGCCTTCGGCTCGATGAGGATCAGTTTCAATGAATTGGTATTCGCCACGGAAACCCTCTTTTCTGAACTTCTGCTATAGCTGCTTGCAGGCGCCGCAGCAGGCGCGGCGGCCGCCGGAGCGTAGCTCTTCTTCTCCTCGACCGGAGCCGGAGCAACCTCCTCAGTGAAGACCGGAGCCGGAGCAAAGGAAGACTCTGTTCTGGACTCGCGGGAGACCTTCTCTCTCGCTCTGCTGAGCTCTTCTTCGGTGACGATATCGTCGTCGTTGATCTCTTCGATGCCAATGACTTTTTTGAGCGAATCTGTGAATCCCATCTGATCCTCCTTGATGTCTTCTATTTCTCTTCGCTGCGATAATTTCTGGTGCCGAAGATGGCCGTGCCCACGCGGATCACGTTGGAGCCCTCCTCGATGGCGACCTCAAAGTCGCCGCTCATACCCATGGAAAGGTACTTGAAATCCGTTTTACCGGTCGGATCTTCGATATGCCGGTCGAAGATCGCTTTGACCTCCGCGAAGTACGGCCTGCAGTCGTTCGGATCCTCCAGGAACGGGGCGATGCACATGAGGCCCCGGATCCTGACGTTCGGGCACTGCTCCGCGATGTCCGCGATGAGCTGCTCCGCCTCCTCCGAACTGACGCCGAATTTGGATTCCTCGTCCGCGGAATTGACCTGGACCAGGATGTCCATCACCTTGCCGTGCTGCGCGGCGCGCTTGTCTATCTCCTTCGCAAGATGGAGGGAGTCCACGGAATGGATCAGGTCCACCTTGTCGATGATATACTTGACCTTGTTCGTCTGCAGGTGCCCGATCAGATGCCATCTGACCGGCTTCACCTTGTCGTACTTGTCCAGGATCTCCTGGACCTTGTTCTCGCCAACGTCCGTGACGCCCGCATCGATCGCTTCGTTGATCTCCGCCGGCGTGTGGAGCTTGGTCACCGCGACCAGCAGCACGTCCTCCGGCTGCCTGCCGCTTCTCGCCGCTGCCTCGTCCTTCCGCCGGACGATCCCGGCGAGGTTCTCTCTGATAGACACGGTATCACCGCCTCTCGTTCTTATTCTTCTCCGCCCTCGTCCGGCTCCTCGCCGCCTTCCTCTCCGGAGGCGTCTTCCCCGCCGGCCTCTTCGGAACCTTCCTCAGGCTCCTCAGGCGTTTCTTCGTCCTGTTCTTCCTCCGGCTCTTCCCCGGTCTCCTCCGGCTCTCCGGCGGATCCCTCTTCGCCGATGTCCGGGTTCTTCAGGACGTCGTCAAAGTTATCCAGCGTGCGGACCTGGTTCCCGTCCTTGTCGTAGAAGTAGCTGTCCGCCACGACGACCTTGCCGCCGTCCTCGTCCAGGACCTTCACCGGAGTGAAAGCGTACTTGCCCTTCTTGTCCATGACGTAGACGCCGGTCACGCCGTCCACCTCCACCAGGCTGTCCGCCTCCAGGATGAGGCCGTGGATGCTGGATGAGGTGATCCTGACGTTCGCCACCCTCAGCTGGCCCAGCTCCTCGAAGAACTTGCCGGTCTCCAGGATGAGCCGGACCCGGTCGCCCTGCTTCTTCTTGTCGTAGACCATCATCTCCACTTCGCCGACGCCGTCCAGGGCCAGGTTGTGTTCCGCGTCCGGATCAAAGCTGACGTAGACGTAGCCGCCCTCGCGGTAACGGTCCGCCCGGTCCTCGTCCACATAGGCCACCAGGTACCAGTAGCCGTTGGACATGAGCTTGAACGCCGGATAGCCCGCCGGCACCGACTGCGGGATCGCCAGGACGTTGTCCTGGCTCAGGCCCGTGAAGTAGGACTCCTTGGAGGAGAGCGCTTTCTTCAGGGTGAGCTCGCTCTCCAGGCCGTCCACATAGTAAGAGACGAGGCCGCCGGTCTCGACCGCGTATCCCTGGACTGCGAGGACGTCGTCCCCCAGCTTGTCCCGGACCGCGGTGAAGGCCTCGGAAGGCTCGCCGCCGCTGCCGCCTGACAGCTCGATGGCAGGTGTCCCCACCCGGAGGAGTTCCCCCTCCTTCGCCAGGCGGGTGGCCGTGCCGCCGGAGACGGCGGTATAGACCTTCTCATCCCGGACCAGATAACCCGGCGTCTCATCAGAGATGACCAGTTCCCCGTATTCCGCCACATAAGTGACATCTAAAAGGCCGGTCACTCTCGGTACGAGATAGATCACCGCGTACAGAAGCGCCACCGCCAGGATGAAAAGAAAGATGCCCTTATTTTTTAACCTGCTCATACTGGTATTTTACAACAACCGACCACTTTTTCCAATACCTTGCGCTCATCTTTCGACAATTCGCCATGATTCTTCACGTACTGCTCAAACAGATCCGGACGGCGCTCCGCCGTCAGCATCAGGGACTGTTCGTACCGCCAAAGATGGATCATCTTATGGTTTCCGGAGAGCAGCACCTCCGGGACGCCGAGGCCCTCGAACTCCCTCGGTTGGGAGTACTGCGGGTACTCCAGGAGGCCCGAATAGATGGACTCGTCGAAGGCGCTGGCCTCCCCGGCCAGGACCCCCGGCACCATCCGGGAGACCGTGTCCGCCAGCACCATGGCCGCCAGCTCCCCGCCGGTCAGGATGTAGTCGCCGATGGAGACCTCCTCCATGTGCCAGGTGTCGATGACCCGCTGGTCCAGGCCCTCGTAGTGGCCGCAGAACAGGGTGATCTCCTCCTCCCGGGCCAGCTCCTCCGCCAGGGCCCGGTCCAGTTTGCGGCCCCTCGGCGACAGGTAGATGACCCTGGTCTTCTCCGCCTCCACGCTCCTCAGGGCGTCAAAGGCAGGCTGGGGCAGCATGACCATCCCCTGGCCGCCGCCGAAGGGATAGTCGTCGGCTTTGCTGTGCTTGTCCGTGCTGAAGTCGCGGATGTTCACGACGTGGAAGGACAGCAGGCCCTTCTCCGCCGCCCGGCCGGTCATGCTGGTGAACAGCGGCGTGAACATCTCCGGAAAGAGCGTCAAAATGTTGAATCTCATGATCAGTCCTTCATTCCTTCGATGAAGTGGATCTTCACGGTCCCCGCCGCAAGGTCCACGTCCTTGACGAACTCCTCCACCACCGGCACGAGGACGTCCCCCGCCCCCTCCCGCTCGATGCGGTAGATGTCCTGGGCGGTGTTCTGGATCACCTCGGCCAAAGTCCCCACGGTCTCTCCCGTATCGGCGTCGACCACGGTGAGCCCCATGAGGTCCCGGACGTACCAGACGTCCTCCGGCAGCTCCGGCAGGTCCTCTTCGGTGATGAAGACCATCCGGCCCCGCAGGGCGTCCGCGTCGTTCCTGGTCTCGACGCCGGCGAGTTTGACGATGGAGACGGTGCCGTTCGGCCTCGCCTTTTCCACTTTGTACGGCGCCTCGCTCCCGGAGAGGTAGACCCGCTCGAGGGAGGCGAACCGGTTCGGGTCCTCCGACCAGTTCAGGATCCTCACCTCGCCCCGGATGCCGTGGGCCGCTACGATTTTCCCGATTTCTATCTTTTCCATTTCTGCGTCACAAATAAAGCAGGGCACATGTCAGACATGTGCCCAAGGGTTCCGGTATCGACTACTCCTCGTCGGCGGACGCTGCTTCCGCAGCGCTCATCTCCTCGTCCGATACGATCTCAACTGTCACTTTCTTATTGTCTCTCGTCGCAGCTGCTTTGACGACAGTGCGCAGGGCTCTGGAGATGCGCCCCTGTTTGCCGATCACCTTTCCCATATCGTCGGCCGTCACCTGCAGGCGGATCACGGAAGAATCTCCGTGGGCCTCCTCTGTGACCTCGACCTGATCGGGAGAGTCGACGAGCGACCTGGCGATCAATTCAACAAGTTTGGTCATATTGTTCACCGATTTCCTGTGTTACGCGATGATGCCGGACTTTTTGAACAGACCCTTGACCGTCTCAGACGGCTGCGCGCCATTGCCGAGCCACTTCTTGGCCTTCTCCTCGTCGATCTTGATGACCGGCGGCTCCTGCATCGGATCGTAGTAACCGAGCTCCTCGATGAACTTGCCGTCTCTGGCGTTGCGGGAGTCAGCCACCACTACTCTGTAGAAAGGCTTCTTGTGCGCACCCATTCTCTTCAGTCTGATCTTAACCATTGTCATTTCCTCCTTGAAAATATCCTGCCGCTCCGCGGCCGCGTTTCAAAATATCTATCTCCGGCAGTCGTTACTGCATCAGATTCCGCAAAAACCTGTTCTTCTTCATGGCCTTCGGGTTGTTGAACTGCTTCAGCATCTTCTTCATGTCTTCGTATTTCTTGATGAGCTGATTGACCTTGTTCACCGATTGGCCGGATCCCGCCGCGATCCGCTTGCGCCGGCTGGCGTTCAGGATCGACGGATCCTTCCGCTCCGCCGGGGTCATCGAATAGATGATGGCCTCCATCTGGCGGAACTCCTTCTCACTCTTGTCCAGATCGTCGTCGCTGATCTTGCCGCCGCCCATGCCCGGCAGCATCTCGACGATCTTGCCGAGGCCGCCCATGTGCTTGATCTGGCCCATCTGCTCCAGGAAGTCCTCCAGGGTGAACTGGTTCTTCCGGAGCCGCTTCTCCATGCGCTCGGCCTGCTCGTCGTCGTAGGCCGCCTCCGCCCGCTCGATCAGCGTGAGCAGGTCGCCCATGCCCAGGATCCTCCTGGCCATCCGCTCCGGATGGAACGGCTCCAGGGCGTCGAACTTCTCGCCGGTACCCATGAACTTGATCGGCTTGCCGGTGACCTTCTTGGCGGACAGCGCGGCGCCGCCTCTGGAATCGCCGTCCATCTTGGTCATGATGATGCCGTCGATGCCCAGCTTGCCGTTGAAGCCCTCGGCCACGTTCACCGCGTCCTGACCGGTCAAAGCATCCACGATCAGCAGGATCTCGTGCGGCCGCACCGCCTTCTTGATGTTGGCGAGCTCATCCATCAGGGTCTCGTCGATCTGCAGACGGCCCGCAGTATCGATGATCAGGACGTCAAAGCCCTTCTTCTCCGCCTCCGCCTTCGCGGCCAGGGCGATCGCCACAGGATCCTTGCTCTCCCGCATGGTGAAGACCGGGGTGTTCACCGCTCTGCCGACGACCTCCAGCTGGTCGATCGCCGCCGGACGATAGATGTCGCAGGCAGCCATCATCGGCTTCTTGCCGGCCTGCTTGAGGTAGGCCGCCAGCTTGCCGCAGGTGGTGGTCTTACCGGTACCCTGCAGACCCACCATCATCAAAGTGGTGAATCCGGAGGAAGAGTAGGTCAGCTTGCTGCCGGTGCCGCCCATCATGTCCACCAGTTCGTCGTTGACGATCTTGATGACCTGCTGGGCCGGCGTCAGGCTGTGCATCACGTCGGCGCCAAGGCACTTCTCCTTGACGTCGGCGACGAACTCCTTGACGATGCGGAAGTTCACGTCCGCCTCCAGGAGCGCCAGCTTGACCTCCCGCATGACGTCGTTCACGTCGGACTCGGTGATCACGCCCTTGCCCTTGAGTTTCTCAAAGGCGCTCTGCAGTTTATCGGATAAGCTCTCAAACGCCATGTTCTCTACTCCTCTGCCCGAAGGATCTCATCCAGCTCCTCCAGGGCTTCCATCAAAGCCCCGTCCCCGCCGTGGGTCTTCCGGATCTCCTCCAGAATGGCCCGGGCCCGGGCATGGGCCTCTTCCCTTCTCAGCAGCTCCGCCAGGAACCCCAGCTTCTCCTCGTACCCGGCCAGCGCGTCCTCCGCGCTGCGCAGGGAGTCGTAGACCGCCGCCCGGGAGATGCCGCTGTCCTCCGCGATCTCGGAAAGGGACATGTCCTCCTCGTGATAGAGGGACAAAACCTTCCGCTTCTTCTCCGTCAGGAGCGCCCCGTAGAGGTCGAAAAGCAGGCTCGTCCTCGCGGTCCCCTCTGCGGATCCTCTTCTGTTGTCTGCCCGTTCCTTGCTGTTCATCCTTCCAAACCGTCAAGCAATACAGCTTGACACCGGTACAATATACCACAAGCAAAGAGCCGTGTCAAGTATAAAAACTTGACACGGCTCGGTTCTTCGAATCTCAACGCCGGATGGCTTTGATCACTTGCGGATCGGGCTCATGTAGAGGACTTCCAGCTTGTTGCTCTCCTCGATGAAGCTGAGCAGCTTCTCGTAGTCGCTGGCGGAAGCCTCCCTGCCGTTCTCCGCGGACTCCATGAACATGCTGAAGAGGTCCTCGGTGTACTCGTAGGACAGATCCTGGACGTCCACCTCCTCGAGACCGCAGTCCTTCTCCATCGCGTCCAGCGCGTCGTCCAGGGTGCCGATCTCGTCGATCAGGCCGTTGTCCTTGGCCTGGTGGGCGGTGTAGATCCTGCCGTCGGCCAGCTTGCGGACGGTCTCCTCATCCATGTGGCGGCCCGCCATGACGGTCTCCACGAACCGGCCGTAGGAATCGTCGATCAGGCTCTGGAACACGGCCTTCTCCTCATCGGACGGGGTCTTGTAGCCGGCGCCCATCTCCTTCATGTCGCCGGAGGCGTAGGCGTAGGCTTTGACGCCCAGCTTGTCCAGGAGGCCGGAGTAGTCGTAGAGGGTGCCGATGATGACGCCGATGGAGCCGGTCCAGCACTCCTCGTGGGCGAAGATCTTGTCCGCCGCCATGGAGGCGTAGTAGCCGCCGGAGGTCGCCTGGCTGTCCATGTAGACGTAGATCGGGTTGCCGGTCTGCTCCTTGAAGTCCAGCAGCGCGTGATACAGGTCGTAGGTGGCGAAGGCGCTGCCGCCCGGGGTGTTCACCGACAGGAGGATGCCCTTGCACTCCGCGTCTTCGGTCAGGGATTCCACGGTGTTCATGATCCAGCTCTGGCTGTAGCCGTCCCCGCTGTCTCCGTCGGAGATCGTGCCGTCCAGATAGATGACACCGATGTAGTCGCTGTCGAAGTCATAATCGCCGTAATAGCTGTCCGGCTGCTCCGCCGGCAGGAACCCCATGTTCCCGATCTCGTCCATGAAATTATGGAACGCCCTGCTGATGAGGAAGCTGATCCCGCCGACGACGATGATGATGATCAGAATGACGATCAAAGCCTTCTTCCAGCCGGCCATCTTCTTCCCGCTGTCGACGGTGAAGGCCGGGGACTGGTATTGCGGCATCTGCTGGTAATAGTAGCCGCCCTGCGGGGACTTCTGCGCCTGCTCGTGATACTGCTGCTGGGCCTGCTGCCAGGACGCCTGCGGGTCCTGTCCCTGCTGTCCCGGCTGGCCCTGCTGCGGGGCCTGTCCGCCGTTCTGCGGCTGGCCGCTCTCCGGGGCGGTATAGATATCCTTGTCGTTTTCCAATGTAATGTCTCCTCTCCTTATCCTTTTTCGCGGTCCGGGACTGCCGGACGCACCGATCCATTATAGCACGATTTGCCGCTGCCGAACAGCCCTGTTTGGGGAGGGCTCACTGCCCGGAGGATCCGGAAGACCCGCCCGACGATGCGGCGGCTTCCCTGTCGCGGATCATATGCTGGAGGGCGACGAGGATCGTGACGACCGTCTCCTCTTCCTCCGGCTGATAGAGGTCGATGCAGTATTTGTCGTGGATCGAGAACATCTTCTGGGCGATGACGGCGATGACGGCGCCGGCCTGGTCGTAGAGCTCGAAGTTCAGTCCCAGGATGTTGCCGGTGAGCTGCCAGCCCAGCCCCTCCAGGTTGGTGATGTCCTTGACCAGATGGAAGAGCTCATTGGACAGCTCGAAGGCCCTCCCGTCCGCCATCGTGACGAAGCGCCGCTCGTGGAGCGTGAAGATCTTCCGCTCGATGTGGGACACGAACCGGCCCGAGGCGTCGTAGATGTCGGTCTTGTCGTGGATGGACGGGAACTTGGTCTCCGCCCGGTAGACCACCCGCTCCTCCGCATCCGTGATCTCGATCCTGTGATGGAGGGTGAAGAACTTCGTGCTGGTGAACAGCGATCTGACCGGCAGGCCGAAGCGCTCCTCGTTATTGACGTTCACGTCCTCGCCCGCTTCTCTGTAACGGTGCACTTTCGAAAAAACGCCCATGCTTCCCCCTTTCCGGGAAGGCCTTCCTTCCCCTGAGGTGATTGTAGCATATGCAGAAGGCAATGAAAAGGCCGCCCTGCCGGGCGGCCGGATCTGTGATATGATGTTTATCCTCTTTTCTTTCTCACGGCCAAGGCGCCTGCGCATCCAGCCGCCGAGAGCAGCAATGCCAGCCAAAGCCCGGCGCCGCTGTGATCCCCGGTGTTCGGGGCCGGTTCCCGGATCGGCTCCTCCGGCGGCGCCGATTCGCCCTTCGTCTGCGTTTCAGCCGGTACAGGTTCCGCCGTCTCCTCCTCCAGGACATATACCAGGACCAGGCCCTGATCGGATTCTAACTCCCAGTAATCTTCCAGCACTATGAGATCCGCGGCATAAGGATCCCACTGTCCCGGTTCACTCATATACGCATCTTCATAGTACGAGTATTCCTCACCGCTCTCCTCATCGACCTCAGTCTCCCAGGTCAAGGTCTGAGCCAGATCATAACTCCCGACATACTCGTAGGTCTCGCCTTTGAATTCCGGATCGATGTGATCCGCTGCGTAGACGGTCTCTCCTACCAGTCCCCGTCCGGCAGCCGGAATGCCGAACCGATCATCATAGTCCCAAGGATCTTCCCATTCCTCCTCGTCCTCCTCAGACCATTCCTCATCCGGCCATTCTTCGTCGTCTTCCGCCGGTTCCTCTTCACCTGCCGGGTCCTCATCGATATATTCCTCTTCATCGAAAGGGCCATACAGATCCTCGTAAAACTCATCCTCGCTGCCGACAAAGGTAAGCTCGCCGTCCTTCAGCCTGTAATATTGGTGGACGATGCGGTAAAACGTGCGCGCCGGGCAATCACATCCAAGCGTGATATCCACGATCAGGATACCGCCGAAATCGCTGCTCCGAAGGAATTCCACCAGCGGATCCAGATTGTCTGCCAGCTTCTGCATCGTCGCCAGTTCTTCTTCAGACATGTAGTCTCCGGCAAATTCCAGCATCCGCTGTACGATCGCGCCAAAGGATTCAAAGGTCTCTTCCGTCAGTTCCTCGTACATGGAACGGATCGCATCCACCGCAGCATCAAAGATCTCGCTGGTCAGCAGGAAGCTTTCCGTATCGCCTTCCACGATCCGGTAGTGGTCCGCGTGCTCTCCCTCCAGGGTGAAGGTATAGCCGCTGAGAAGATTGTAGATCTCCTCCAGCTCTTCCTCCCGACCCTCTGCAGTTTCCCCGTCTCCGGCGGGCGCTGCTTCATCGCCCTCGCCGGCGGACTGTTCCTCCGTCTCTTCCAATTCTCCGAAAAGAGTGCCGAACGGATCCTCACCGATCGTCTTCTGCTGGAGCTCCGCCAGACGATCCAGGATCTCCTGCTCCACCCTGGACGCACCGATCCACATATACAGTCCGTCGCCTTCTGTCTGGACCTTTTCCACCGGCACGGCGATATCCTCCATCCCCTCGTGGCTGATGACGACCGTGAGATCATCCGCTTCCGGGAAGACCTGGCATGCGGGGTTGTCGCAATATGCCATCACGAGGATGTTCGGTCCATTGGCCACCCCTTCCGCGGACAGGTCTTCGAACTGATCGATGATCGTGGTATATACATCCTCCGCGAAGGCCGGTACCGCGGTCATCAAAGCCATCAAAACCGACAGCATGACGGCCATCATCCGCCGCAATGCCCTTCTCCTTCTCATCTCGATTCGCCCCCTTTCGGATCAATAGTTCCAATATTACAAATAGTATATACGATTTTTTAATAGACTGCAATCTGTAATTTGCCGGATCTGGCATAAAGAGCATAGAAAAACCGCCGGAACCATGTTCCGGCGGCTTCTGGTCGGGATGACAGGATTTGAACCTGCGGCCTTTGCGTCCCGAACGCAACGCTCTACCAAACTGAGCCACATCCCGAGAATCAGAAAGACAGGCAGGACCTGTCTCTCTGGTTGGTGCGGTCTAAGGGATTCGAACCCCCATGAGTCTCCTCACACGGACCTGAACCGTGCGCGTCTGCCAATTCCGCCAAGACCGC
>CADCOV010000193.1 GCA_902803185.1 uncultured Eubacteriales bacterium | reverse complement strand
ATACCGGGACAGTCACGATCCTGGAAGAGGAGGGGTTCAGGGCTTCCTTTGAGGGATACGACGAGGACGAAGACGGAGTGTTGGAACTATTGTTCTCCCTGGAGAACGAGGGGACAGAGGCCATCGAACTGACCATAGAAAACGTGATCTGCGATGGCGTCGCTGTGTGTGGGGATTTTCTCACTCAGGCTGATGCGGGAGCGAAGAGCAATGGCGCTGCGACCATGGTTTTGGACGTCTGGTTTGCACGGACACTGGATATGATCAGTGAAGAAGGACCTTATGAGATATCTTTCGATTTGGCCGTTTATCGCGATCACTACGGGGAGGGAGCAAACGCAAAACCAGTGGCGAAGCAGGCCGTCCTCCTGTATCCTGAGGGGAAGGATGCAGCGAAAGATGCCTATGCCGACACATCAATAATGGATAAAGTGTTGGAGAAAGACAGCATAAGCCTGTACTTGGCGGGGATGGTCAGTGATGGTCTGGACAACGAGCTTTGTTTCTATGTGACCAATGACTCTGATGCAGCCATCTGCCTGCAAGGCAGCGATTTTTATGTAAATGGGGAAGAAATAGAATTGTATTATGACGGAAGCCTGGCGATCGCACCGGGAGTTGGTGGCATATTGTCATTGGTCTGGGATGCGGAGCAGGATGAGATAGACCCGGAAAAGGCGCTGGATGAGATCCGATTCAAGTTGCACGTATGCAAAACAGACAGTATCAGGAATCTATATTTTGATGACACTGAGAGCAATGCTGAGCTTTGGGAAGAGCAGATCCTCCTCAAGAAAGTCATCGTAGAGGAGGAATACGAAGACGAGGAATGGGATCCCTGGCATGAGGTCCCAGAGGATATCGACATCGGAGACTATGGTTATTTTAACGAGGCGGCGGACCTTGCGGCCTTTGAGAGCATCCCTTTCGAGGAGCAGGTTATCCTGGATGAGGGCGCATGCCGTGTCACCGCGACCGGCATCGATCCGGAGAATCCGGCAGGCTATGCCATCCGCCTGAAGCTGGAGAACGATACTGACAGGGATCTGTTCTTTGGCGTGACCCGCAAGATGGCCAACGGTGTCTGGTTCGAGCCGGACGTTTTGGAGACACTGGGGAGCGGGGATACCAGAGAAGCGTTGGTCTCATTTCCGGCGGAGCTCATACCGGTGCTGGGAGATGACGGAATCACAGATATTGAACTCTCAGTGCTATTGGAGGACTACAGCAGCGGAGAGCAGGAGATCATCGCGGAAGGCGCGGCGCATCTTTATCCTGCGGGTAAAGAAGCACAGACGGTTTATGAGAGAACGCCGGGACCTGATGACCAGGTAGTCTTCGAAGGGGAGGGTATCACCCTGACCTATATTGGGAACGCGGTGAGTGAGTGGCAGGGGCCTGCGCTGCTCTTTGTCGCAGAGAATCAGACTGAGAAGGATATCAATGTGCTGCCAGATCCTGATGCGGAGGTTGATGGATTCACCATCGCTGTGGACCAGATGAACAGCATGGGGAATGTTGGTGCGGGCACTCATGGCCTGTTCTCGATCTATCTGGATGGCGATGATGTGCGACACAGTTTCCCGGAAGGATTAGACAGTGCTGAGACTCTCACTCTCTGGGTTCAGGTGGACGAAGATCAGGAAGAATACGATCCGACAGTTGATCCTGAGACCTTTGGAAGAGAGGAGATCACGATCCGGCTTGGCGGCAAAGGGGAGAAGTAAGCGGGTCTTGCTGCCAGGCTTGCCGTATCAGTCGATCTGTGATACCTTGAGAACAGGAATGAAGAGGCGCGCAGGGGATCCGGCGCGCGGACAGGAGGCAGACATGAGACAGTTTTCGGTGGCGATGCTGGGATTCGGCATCGCGGGCAAGGCATTCGCGAAGATCCTGCTGGAGCAGCACCAGGCGATCCTGGAGGAGACCGGTTTTGATGTGCAGGTGACCGCCATCGCGACGGGGAGCAGGGGGGCTTTGATCGATCCTAAGGGCATCGACCTCGTCTGGGCGATGGAGACGGTGGAGCGGGACGGCCACTTCGACGTGACGCACCCGGCCTACAGCAACCTCTCGACCATGGAGATCGTGGACCAGGCGGAGTACGACGCGGTCCTGGAGCTGACCCCGATCAACTTCACCGACGGCCAGCCGGCGATCAGCCACTTGGAGCACGCCATGAAGAGGGGCAAGCACGCGATCACCGCCAACAAAGGCCCGATGGCCTACGCTTACCGCTATCTCAGAGACCTGGCGAAGGAGCGGGGCGTCTGCTTCTTCTACGAGACCACGGTCATGGCGGGCATCCCGATCTTTGACATGGCCTACCACAGCCTGCGCTACTGCGAGGTCCGGGAGATCCGCGCGATCCTGAACGCCACCTCCAACTACGTGCTGCGCCGCATGGAGGACGGCTTGGACAAAGAGGCCATCTATGAAGAGGGCCGCCGGGGCGGATTCATGGAGGCGGACCCGTCCAACGACATCAAAGGCTACGATGCCGCGGCAAAGCTGACGGCTTTGATGAACGTGCTGATGGACGCCGGCATGACGCCTGCCGACATCTCGATCAAAGGCATCGAGGACGTGACGCCGGAGGACATCGCCGCCGCCAAAGCCCGGGGAAACAAGATCAAGCTGATCTGTAAGGGCAAGCTGGTGGACGGCAAGCCGGTGGGCTCCGTCCAGCCGACGGAGGTCCCGGAGACCGATCCGTTCTGCAGTGAGGGCGTGTTCGCGGCGCTCACCATCGACACCGAGTATCTGGGGCCGATCACGACCCTCCAGTACGGCACGGAGACCCCGGTCACCGGCTACGGCGTCTTCATCGACGTCTGCCGTGTGCTGAGGGAGGCCGGCTGGCAGTAAGGGGAAAGTAAATAGAGCTATGAGGGCCGTCTCGGCGAGTGTCCGAGGCGGCCTTTTTTGTGGGGCACCCCATCACTTGTCGCAAGATCGCATTCCAGCCTCATTTGTTATCTCAAATTACGCCTTTCTTGCATTCTGCGACAAATCGCCCGCGGCCGCACCAGGGATTTGTCGCAGGATCGCATTTTACCCTCATTTGTTATCTCAAATCATAGTTTTTCGCCGCTCTGCGACAAGTTGGCGGCACCTCGCACCTGTCATTTGTCGCAGGATCGCGTTCCAGCTTCATTTGTTGTATCAAATCGCGATTATTCGCCGCTCTGCGACAAGCCCCGCCGCTGGGAAGCGCAGAACCGCCTCCGCTCTGCGGCGCACACCGACCCCAACGAAAAAGAGCTGACCCCGAAGGATCAGCTCCCGCTGTACTTGTTCAATTTTCGCCGCCGTCCACGGCCTTTTCGATGATCTTCTCGGCCCGGTCGATGAGCTTTTTGGTGCCGGCCAGGTGGTCCGGGATGTCGTCCCGGAGCCCCAGCTGCTCGTAGAAGCCGGAGAGGGCGTCGCAGAGCATGTTGTGGGCCTGCCTGACGTCCTGGAGGTCCTGGGCCTGCTGCAGGAGGCCGTTCCCCAGGCGGAAGAGGATGAACGGCATGGTGTCCCGGTAGTCCTCCTTGGACCTGGCCACGTTCAGGGCCCTGACGTAGAGGCGGAAGGCGAAGGTCTCGTTGGTGTCCACGTGCTTGCCTTCCCGGTACATGTCGCCCAGCCGGTAGAGGCACTCCGGATCGTCTCCCAGCAGGACGCCCAGGCTGAAGTAGTCGTAGGCGACGGAGAAGTCCGCGTCCACCTCGATGCCGTCCAGGTAGAGGGTGCCAAGGCGGGTGAAGGCGGCGATCTCGCCCTTGCCGGCGGCGATCTTGTAGAGCTCCAGGGCGGCTTCCACGTTCACCTCGGTGGAAAAGCCGGTGAGGAACATGTCGCCCAAGGTCAGCATGGCCTGGGTGTGGCCCAGCTCGGAAGCGGCCTGGAGGGCTTTCGTGACCTCGTCTAAGATCACGTCGGACTCCGCGTCCAGATGATCCATGGCCCACTCGAAGATGGCCTGCGGGTCTTTGGCGGCGATGAGCTGCTCTGCCTGGGCGATGACCTCATTGTTGGCCGGGTCGCTGTCCAGGACCACGAACGGGGAGGCCTTCGGGGCGGCAGGGGCAGGCTTCTGCACCGGGGCAGGGGTTTCGTCCTCCGGCAGCTCAGGCGTTTCCGGGGCGGAGAGGTTCCGGATGATCCGGCGGGCCTTGTCCACCGGGACCGGGGCGTCGCATTCCAGGCAGCGGAAGATGTCCTTCACTTCGCCGCTGACCGGTTTGTTGCCGCGGCCGAATGGAATCTCCACCTGGTCGCCCACGGAGCACGGGAAATCCGCCAGGTACGGATAGGTCTTTTTGCCGCCTTCCGGCAGGACATAGTAGAAGATGTATTGATCCATCAGGATCCTCCTTTCTCATTTGCGTCCGGGTATTGGCGGGCGAGGCGGGCGATCTCCTCCCGCATGCGGGCGAGGACGGCGGGTGGGCCCGTCAGGGCGACGCCGTCACCCAGGGCGATGATCCAGCCCAGGAACTGGCGGCTCAAAGCCACGTCCACGTGGACCAGGAAGTGATCCGGCCCGTCCGGGATGAAGATCAGATCCTTGCCGAAGCGGTCGATGATGACGCCGGCCATGGTGTTCTGGACCCGGAGGGTCACCTTGACCTCCTCGCCGCCGAACATGCCGAAGAGGCGGGCGGAGTAGCGGGGGAGGTCGAAGCTCTTGAACTGCTCCCGGCCCTCGCGGCGCTCCTCCAGGATCGCAAGGTCCTTCATCTTGTCCACCCGGTAGTGTTTGATCATCCCTTCAGCGGCGTCAAAGGCCACCATGTAATAGTTTTGTTCGTCCCAGGTGAGGGCCCAGGGGCTGACCTCGTACCAGGCGCCGTTCCGGCGGAGGACCTGCTCCTTCTTCTCGTTCCACTGGAAGTAGCGGAAGCGGATCTTCGCGTCGCCGGCGATGGCGCTGTGGATATCGTCCACCAGGTAGTAGATGGACTCGTTCATGGTCTTGATCCGGCCGCCGGTCACCACCTGCCGCTGCAGATAGCGGGCCTGGTGGCGGCTGGCAAGGCGCTCGAGCTTGCCGATGAGCTCGTTGGACTTCTTCTCGGTGATGAACCGGGAGCCCTGGACCGCGTCCACCAGCAGCTTGAGCTCCGGCAGTTCGAACTCCCGGGAGGCCAGGCTGTAGAGGGTGTCGCGGCCGATCCGGTCGCTCACGATATCAAAGCCGAACAAAGCCAGCTCCTCGAAGTCCTGGTAGAGGGTCTTGCGGTCGGCGGAGACGCCGCAGGCGGAAAGCTTATCGATGATCTCCTTCATCGTGAGGCCGTGGTCCTCGTCCGTCTCCTCGGTGAAGATCTTCACCAGGTAGAGCATTTTCAGTTTCTGGTTGGAACCCTTTGCCATTTCTATTTTCCTGCCAGATAGGCGGCAGGCCCCGTTTCATACAGATTGTTGCCCTCGGCGTCGATGACCACCGTCAGCGGCATGTCCACGACTTCCAGGCGGCGGATCGCCTCCGATTCCAGATCCGGGTAGGCGACCAGCTCCACGCCGGTGACGCATTCCGCCATGAGGGCGGCGGCGCCGCCGATGGCGCCGAAGTAGACCGCGCCGCATTCCTTCATGGCCTCGATGACCTCAGGGCCGCGGCGGCCTTTGCCGATCATGCCCGTGAGACCGCAGCGGATCAGGGTCGGGCTGTAGGCGTCCATCCGGTAGGAGGTGGTAGGGCCGCAGGAACCGATCACCTGGCCCGGCATGGTCGGGGAAGGTCCCACGAAGTAGATGATGGCGTTCTCCACCGGGAACGGCAGAGGCTCGCCCTTCGCGACCAGCTCGCAGAGCCGCTTGTGGGCGGCGTCCCGGGCGGTGTAGATGGTGCCGGTCAGCAGGACGCTGTCACCGGACTTCAGCTTTCTGGCCTCCTCAGGGGTGAGGGGCGTATGGATGCGGATCGCCATCAGATCACCTCCGTCTTATGTCTCGTCACATGGCAGCTGATGTTCACGGCGACCGGAAGCCCCGCGATGTGGGTCGGCGCCTTCTCGATGTTGACGCCCAGGGCGGTGGTCCTGCCGCCGAAGCCCTGCGGGCCGATGCCGAGTTCGTTGATCTTCTCGAGCATCTCCTCCTCGAGGGCCGCGTAGAACGGCTCCGGGTGGCGCTGGT
>CADCOV010000192.1 GCA_902803185.1 uncultured Eubacteriales bacterium | reverse complement strand
TTGTGATTATAAAAAGATACATAAGTGTCGGCTCGTTAGCTGTCCATCAGCTTTATGCTGTGGGCAGGTGACGGTATAAGAGAAAATAACGAAAAATGACCTCACCCTTTTTCAGGATGAGGTCTGTTTTTGTGTTGGAGTGTCAGTAAGTCTTAACTAAATGACATTGCCCTGTGAGGGGCAGCCCTGTGTCAGGCTCGCTATTTCAGGAAGGTGAAGTAGGCCAGGACGATGAGGCCCAGGACGATCCGGTAGAGGCCGAAGACCTTGAAGTCGTGCTTCTTCACGTAGTTCATCAGGAAGCGGATGCAGGCCAGGGAGACGCCGAAGGAAACGATGACGCCGATGGCGAGGATGATCATCTCTCCGCCGGTGAACTCCAGGTCGGACTTGATGATCTTCAGCAGGCTGGCGCCGGCCATGACCGGGATCGCCAGGAAGAAGGTGAACTCCGCGGAGGTGGTGCGGTCCACGCCGTTCAGCAGGCCGCCGATGATGGTGGCGCCGGAACGGGAGGTGCCCGGCAGCACCGCGGCGATGACCTGGAAGATGCCGATGATCAAAGCGTCCTTGTAGGTCAGTTCCCGGAGCCGGGTGACCCGCGGATACCGGACGTACTCGCTGCGCTCCACGATCAGGAAGGCGATACCCACGACGATCAGCATGATCGCCACCACCGTGGAATTATACAGGTGGGCGTCGACCCAGTCGTCCAGCAGCACGCCAACGATGGCCGCCGGCAGGCAGGCCACGATGATCTTGCACCAGAGGTTCAAAACGTCATAGCGCAGGAAAGGCTTGTTCTTGACCCGGGTGTTGAAGGGCCAGATCTTCTGCCAGAAGTAGACCACCACCGCCAGGATGGCGCCCAGCTGGATGACCACCAGGAACACGTTCCAGAAATCCTCCGACACCTTCATCGGGAGGAAATCGGACAGCAAGATGAGGTGCCCCGTGCTGCTGACCGGCAGCCATTCCGTGATGCCCTCGACGATGCCGTATATGATCGCTTTGATGAATTCGATGAGTTCCAAGTCTGTCACCTCCTGCTTTTCTCAGTATATCACAAACAGCGGGCGGGGGAAAGAGGCGCATAACGGTTCCGTTCGTTGACGTTGGCAGGGCGGAGATAGTATAATTATTCTATATGGAGGTGTGAGATGAAAGTTTTGCTGGTCAACGGCAGCCCCCACGAGCACGGCTGCACCTATACGGCCCTTTCCGAGATCGAGCGGACCCTCAACGCCGAGGGTGTGGAGACCGAAGTTTTCTGGATCGGGACCAGGCCGATCTCCGGCTGTCTGGACTGCGGCTACTGCTCGAAGCACGACCGCTGCGTGATGGACGACATCGTCAACGGTTTTGTTGACAAAGCCTGGAAGGCGGACGGGTTCGTCTTCGGCGCGCCGGTCCACTACGCCGGCGTCCCGGGGAGCATGACCTCCTTCATGAACCGGGCCTTCTATTCCGGTACCAGGAGGGGCAAGGGCGCCTTCTACCTGAAGCCGGCGGCCACCATCGTCTCGGCGAGGCGGGCAGGCACCACGGCGGCCCTGGACCAGTTCGGCAAATACCTCCTCTACCAGGAGATGCTGACCGTGGGGTCACGCTACTGGAACATGGTCCACGGCTACACGCCGGAGGACGTGCGGAAGGACGAAGAGGGCCTGCAGATCATGCGGGTTTTGGCGAAGAACCTCGCCTACGTGCTGAGGCTCAAGGAGGCCGGCGCCGCGGCGGGGGTGCGGCTGCCGGAGCCGGAAGAGAAGATATTCACCGATTTCATCAGATGATCCGGGGAAGGACGAGAAGGAGAAGACGATGGAAAAAGGATGGAAGAGATCGTTAGCGCTCTGCCTGGTGGCGGTCATGACGTTCGCACTGATGCCGATGCCGGCCGCGGAGGACGCGTATGCCGCCGACGAGGAGAGCTGCAGGCAGTGGTGGATCGACCAGTGTGAAGAAGAGGGGATCCCGGTGCTGTACCCGGCGTATCTGGACCCGGGCACCCCGCTTGAGATCCGCGAAGGGAAAGAGAACCACGTCATGGTGGATTTTTCCGGCATGACGGAACACGCGATCTTGGAGTTCGACGCCGCGGAGCCGGGGACCTATATGATCCTGGCCAAACCGGTCATCATCTCCGTCAACGGCGGTACGTACAGGGTCACGCCTTTTTCGGAACTCGGTTCGAGTTTCTATGCCGCCGCGCCGGTGATCTTCCCTGCGGACGAGAGTGGGACGCGCGTCGACGAGCCTTATGTCGGGGAACTGAAAGACGACGACCTGCTCCGCCAGTGGGGGCTCTACGCCTCCACGCCGTTCGAGTGCGAAGAGGGGACGAACCGGTTCACCCTGTACGGCGGCATCCCGAACGGATATAACAACCTGTTTTTCGAAGTATGGACAGTCCCTGTGGACAGGGCGGATATCTCCCTGATCAACCTGGAGATGATCCCGGACGCGGAGAACTTCAGGCTGAATAAGACGGGGAGCGGCACCGACGTCTCTTTCACCGTGACACTGAGCTTCGAAGGAACGTCGCTGTATTACCACGCGCCGACACCGGCGGACCTGGCCGGCGCCTTCCGCTGGACCTGCAGCTATGACCTGGACGAGACGGCGTTCGCGGCGGATGAGGACCTGGCGGGGAAACGGATCGACGGCAGCTTCGCCGCCCTGAACGTCGAGAGTGACACCTTCACGGTGGATGCGTCAGATCCGATGACAGCGTATCTCGACATGGATTTCGGTTACACCTTCCGGATGCAGGTCCTGGA
>CADCOV010000191.1 GCA_902803185.1 uncultured Eubacteriales bacterium | reverse complement strand
CGGGCCGCTCTTTGACACCGAGGGGCGCATCTGCGGCCTGCAGTTCGCCACCCATCACCTGCCGCTGGGCTTTGATCCGGACGGCACGGCGAAGCTCCACGTGGGCATGTGCATCGGCCTGCCGGTGATCAAAGCCTTCCTGGACAGCTACGGCATCCCTTACCGCACGAGATAACGACACGCAAAGGCGATGATCTCCGCAGTGGCCTACTCCCTGTGGGGCGTGCTCCTCAAACACAACCCGGTCTCCCGGGTCACCGTTTTCAACTTCATGATCCCGGTATTCGGCGTCTTCCTGTCAGCCCTCTTCCCGGGCGAGCGGGACCAGGCCGGCGGCCTCATGAGCATCCTGGCTTTGATCCTCGTCTCCATCGGCATCTATCTCGTGAACCGGGGATCGGGCCGGCCAGAAAGGAATTAGGAATTGAAAGGAAAGAAAGAAAAGAGCAAGCTGCTGCGCCGCATCCTGTGCGCCGCCCTGGCGCTGGGGATCGCAGCCTTCATGATCTTCGGCACCGTGATGAGCGCCTTCGCGGACTCCGGGGACGAGCTGCCCCTGGCGAAGGACACGAAGGAGGACAAACCGGAGGAGCTCCTCTTCAGCAAATCCGGCATCCTCTACGAGGCGACCACCGACCAGGTCCTCTTTGAGCAGGACGCGGACGTGGAGGCGCCGATGGCCAGCATGACCAAGGTCATGACCGCCGTCGTGGTGCTGGACCAAAACCCTGAACTTGAGGGCGAGTTCACCGTCTCCGGCACCGAGGGCCTGGCCAAGTACTACAGCGTCACCGACGAGGGCGCCCTCAAGCCCGGCGAGGTCATCTCCTTCTACGAATGCATGAAGGACCTTTTGATCCCGTCCGCCAATGAGGCGGCGGACGCCCTGGCCGTGGAGGTCGGCGGCAGCATCAGCGGTTTCGTGGACATGATGAACGCCAAGGCCAAGGAGCTCGGCATGGAGCACACCCACTACTCCGACCCTTCCGGCCTCACCGGCGTGGACCACTACACCACCCCGCGGGACATGCTGACTCTGTGCCGCTACGCCATGACCTTCGAGAAGTTCCGGGAGATCGTCTCCCAGAAGGGCGGCGCCCTGCCGACCAATGAGCTCCGCAAGACCCCGGCGAAGTACGAGACCACCGACCTCATCATGAACCCGCCGGATGACCGCTACGCCAGCCCGTACTCCCCGTACATCAAAGGCATCAAGACCGGCTCCACCAACGCCGCCGGCTACTGCTTCTCCGGCTACATGGAAAAGGACGGCTACGTCTACTACTCCGTGGTCATGGGCGGAAAAGAAGTGCAGTACGACGAGTCCCGCAAGGTCCTCGGCGACTTCATCGACACCATCCGCCTCTACAACCTGACCGAAGGCTTCGACGGCAAAGCCCCTGCCTCCTCCGGCAGCGGCCTCAACTTCACCCCGGACAACACCCGCATCGGCCTGGTGATCGCCCTCATCGTCCTCTACGGCGTGTGGACCGCCGAGCGGCGCAAGAAGAGCTGAAAAACCGATACCAAAGCACGCGAAAGCGGCGGCCTGAGGGGCCGCCGCTCTTTTGTTTCCCTTTTCTACTTCATCCGGTTCGAGAGCCTGCCCAGGCCTTCGATCTCCACCTCGATCAGCTCGCCCGGCTTCACCCAGTCCTTCTCCGGCCGGCCCAGGACCACGCCGTTCGGGGTGCCGGTGAAGATGATGTCCCCCGGCTCCAGGGTCATGTAGCGGGACAGGTAGCTCACCAGCACCGGCACGCTGAAGATCAGCTGCCTCGTGTTGGAGTGCTGGACCTCTGCGCCGTTCCGGAAGCAGCGGATCTCAAGGTTCCCCGGGTCCACCTCGTCTTTGGTCGTCACATACGGGCCGATCGGCGCGAAGCCGTCGAAGGTCTTGCCCAGCAGCCACTGGCTCGTCAGCATCTGCATCTCCCGGGCGGAGACGTCGTTGCCGCAGGTGAAGCCGAAGACGTAGTCCATGGCCTCCTCCTCGGTGATGTTCCTGGCCCGGCGGCCGATGACCGCCACCAGCTCCGCCTCGTAGTCGTAGGTGTCCGTCACGCCGGGCAGCGGGACCTCCTCCCCGTGGGCCGCCAGGGCGTTCGGGAATTTGCTGAAGAGCACCGGCGTCTTAGGAAGTTCCATGCCGGACTCCGCCGCGTGGTCCGCATAGTTCAGGCCCACGCAGAGGATCTTGGAGGGTGCCGGGACCGCCGGTGCGAACCGGAGGTCCTCCTCCGGGAGCAGCTCACCCCTGTACTCCGTCGCCAGCTTCCGCAGGGCCGCAAGGCCCTCCTCCCCCGCCGCGAAGAGCTCCTCCAGGGTGGCCGGGACGCCGCCCGAGGACGCCGCCTTCACGTCGATCACACCGCCCTGCGCCTTCAGCCCCAGTCTCGCTTCTCCGTCTCTCTCAAAATGCAGGCTCTTCATGGACTATTCCTCCATCATCCCGTACTGTCCCCGGATCTCGATGCCGATGTCCCGG
>CADCOV010000190.1 GCA_902803185.1 uncultured Eubacteriales bacterium | reverse complement strand
CTCCTCCATGGCCAGGGCCTTCCGGTCGTCCTCCACGAAGTGCCGGGCCGTCTCCGGATCGAAGATCTCCATGTCCGTGAGCTCCACCACCTCCTCCGGCCGGGTCTTGCCCGCGTACTCGGCGAAGGCCTGGTTGCAGGCCAGATACTTCCCGGTGGCCGCCTCCTTGGAGAAGCTCATGGCAGGCATGTTGGTCAGCAGGGAGGAAATGGAGCCCATCAGCTCCGCCAGCTTGGCGGCGGAGGCCACCTCCTTCATCAGCCGGCGATTCTCCTGCTCCGTCCGCTTCGCCTCCCGCAGGGCCTCCTGCATGGCCCGGCCCTGGCGGATCTCCGTATCCACGTCCCGGAAGCCCATCATGACCCCCAGGCGGCCGCCGGGCATCTGCACCTTGCCGAAGTCGATCCGGTAATGGCGTGGCCCCTCCTCCAGGTCCCGGTCAAAGTTGACGGAGAAGTTTTTCCGGGTCTCAAACTGCTTCAGAATCCAGGGCAGGGAGATCTGCTCCATCATCCGCTCCCGGTCCTCGGGCACCACCCGGGTGTTCACGTATTCCCGCATCACATCGGAATAAACCGCGTGGCTCAGGGCATCCCGGATGGCGGCGGTATGGACGTTCTCCCCGTCGCTGTGATACAGGGAGCAGGCCTCCGTTTCCACATCCTCGATGAGCCAGACGGTATGATAGGAGTTCACCAGGGTGCTGATCACCGCCTGGCGCACCTCTTCCTCCCGGTTCCCGGCGGCTGCCTCCCCGGCGCCGGAGAGAGGGATCTCCTTCCGCTACAGGTCCTTTTCACACATGCTCCGCGCCATCCTTTCTCATTCTTCCGCCGCTTCCGCTTCGCTGCCGGCCTTCCGCGCCTCAATCACCCAGAACCCGGCGGAGCGGTCCAGCCGCTCCGCTGAGGCGAAGAGGGTCCGCAGATACTTCAGGCAGCTCTCCGCCCCCTGCTGCTTCCGGATCACCAGAAACAGGCTGCCGCCGGGCTTCAGGTGGGCCTCCGCCTCGGCGAAGAGCCGGTAGATCACCTGCTTGCCCGCCCGGATGGGGGGATTGGTGATCACCGCGTCAAACTCCAGCCCCTCCAGGGCCGAAAAGCCGTCGCTTTCCAGGCAGCGCACCTGCGCCCCGTTCCGCTCCGCGTTTTCCCGGCTCCGCTCCAGGGCCCGCAGGTTCACGTCCGTCATCCAGACCTCCGCCTCCGGGAAGCAGGTCTTCAGGCTCACACCCACCGGCCCCCAGCCGCAGCCCAGGTCCAGCAGCCGGCCGCTCATCCGCTCCGGCAGGGCCTCCAGCAGCAGCCGGGTGCCCTCGTCCAGCTCTCCTTTGGAGAACACCCCGGCGTCCGTCTCCATGCGGAATCCGTGCCCCCGGTAGACGAAGGCGCAGGGCACGGGGCGGGAAGCCGACGACGGCTCCCGGGTGTAATACTGATCGGTCATGCTTCCTCCATCTGCACCGCCCGGCGCAGCGCGCCGAGCTCCTCCGGCGTCAGTTCCCGCCAGGTTCCGGGGACGGAGTCCCCGTCCAGCCGCAGGGGGCCGAAGGCGGTCCGCCGCAGCCGCAGCACCTCGCGCCCCACGGCGGTGAACATGCGCTTGATCTGGTGGAACTGCCCCTCCCGCACGGTGACCAGCGCCTCGGCGGCGTCCGGGCCGCAGCGCAGGACGCGCAGCTCCGCGGGGAGCGCCTTGAAATCCCCGGCTTCGATCCCTCGGGCGAAGGCGGCCCGCTCGGCTTCGCCCAGGGGGCCGTCCACCTCCGCGTCATACGTTTTGTCCACATGCCGGGCGGGGGAGAGCAGCCGGTGGTTCAGTTCCCCGTCCGTGGTGAGCAGCAGGAGCCCGGTGGTGTCCTTGTCCAGCCGTCCCACGGGCATGCACCCGAGGCCGGCCAGCACGGGGGGCAGCAGGCCCATCACGGTGGGCTGGCGGGAATCCCGGGCGGCGGTCAGCAGCCCCGCGGGTTTGTCCAGCAGGATGTGCCGCTCCAGGCGGATATCGAGCTCCTCTCCGAGGCGGGACACACGGTCCCTCGCGGGATCGACGGCGGCGCCGGGGTCCCGCACGGGGAGACCGTTGACGCTGATCTCTCCCCGCCGGATCAGCCGCTGCGTCTCGCTGCGGGTGCCCAGCGCCAGGGCGCCCAGCAGGCGGTCAAGCCGCACGGCCGCTGTCCTCGCCCGCGATCAGC
Source organism: uncultured Eubacteriales bacterium (assembly GCA_902803185.1). Lineage (GTDB taxonomy): Bacteria > Bacillota > Clostridia > Peptostreptococcales > Anaerovoracaceae > Eubacterium_B. The sequence continues at coordinate 280 of CADCOV010000190.1, read as the reverse complement.
GCCGCGGGGATCAGCTGCTTCAGGGGCACCACGGGCAGCAGCAGCACCGCCGCCGCCGCCAGGATGACGTACAGGTTCGCGTCCGGCTTCGGGATGCTGAAGGAGCCGCTGCTCATGTTCATCAGCGCGCCGATCAGCGCGTCCACATAGCTCTTGCCGGCGAAGAAGGCAACCGCCGCGAAGGGAAGGAACACAGGCAGGCCGATCATCCAGCTCCGCAGCAGCGCGCCGTGCCGCCTGCGGACTTTTTTCGCGTTCCCCTGCGCGAGGGCGTGGCGGT
>CADCOV010000189.1 GCA_902803185.1 uncultured Eubacteriales bacterium | reverse complement strand
GGCCCGCCGGCGACGGCGGGCTGTTTGTTTTGTCAAAGTCCGTTGCAGGAGCGCCGCCGAAACGCTATAATAGTGGTATCTTTTTCAAATAAGGAGCTTCTTATGGAGAAACTGTTCAAACTGAAGGAACACGGTACCAACGTCCGCACGGAGGTCCTTGCAGGCGTCACCACCTTCCTGGCTATGGCCTAAATCCTGGCCGTCAACCCGAGCATCCTGTCCGCTGCGGGCATGGATCCGGCCGCGGTCTTCACCGCGACCGCCGTCTCCGCGGCCTTCGCCACCCTGTGCATGGCCTTCTTCGCCAACTATCCGGTGGCTCTGGCCTCCGGCCTCGGCCTGAACGCCTACTTCACGTACAGCGTCTGCATCCCGCTGGCCCAGGAGGGCGTGAACGACCCGTGGAAGATCGCTTTGGCCGCGATCCTCGTCGAGGGCGTCATCTTCGTCCTGCTCTCCCTGACCAACTTCCGGGAGAAGCTGGTGAACGACATCCCGGCCAACCTGAAGCACGGCATCAGCGCAGGCATCGGCCTGTTCATCGTCATCATCGCCCTGATCAACGGCGGCGTCGTCGTACAGGATCCTGCCACTGCCCTGGCCCTCGGCGACATGGGTTCCCCGCAGGTGGTCCTGGCCCTGATCGGCTTCATCCTGATCGCGGTGCTCCACCATTACCGCATCATGGGCTACATCCTGATCGGCATCCTGGCGACCTGGGGCATGGGCATGCTCGCCCAGCTTGCGGGCTGGTACGTGGTGGACCCGGACGCGGGCGCGCTCTCCATGTTCCCGGCCTTCACCGGCAGCCTGCTGCCGAGCGCCCCATACTTCTTCGAGTTCGACTTCAGCTGGGTCGCCTCCCACCTCCTGCAGTTCGCGGTCATCGTGTTCTCCTTCCTGTACGTGGACATCTTCGATACCGTGGGCACCCTGGTGGCCGTCGCCGCCAAGGGAGACCTGCTGGACAAAGACGGGCGCCTGCCAAACGCTAAGGGCGCTTTGATGGCTGACGCGGTTGGCACCATCGTCGGCGCCATCCTGGGCACCTCCACCGTCTCCTCCTACGTGGAATCCAGCGCGGGCGTGGCCCAGGGCGGCCGCACCGGCCTCACCTCCGTCACCACAGCGATCTTCTTCCTGATCGCCCTGTTCCTGAGCCCGATCTTCCTGGCGATCCCGAGCTTCGCCACCACCCCGGCACTGATGTGGGTCGGCTTCCTGATGCTGCAGTCCATCCGGAACATCAACTTCAAAGGCGACGCCTCTGAGGTCGTCGCCGCCTACATGGCCATCATCATGATGCCGTTCACCTACAGCATCGCGACGGGCATCATGTTCGCCACCCTGACCTTCGTCATCCTGAAGGTCTTCACCGGCAAGGCCAAGGAGGTCCCGATGGTCCTCTGGGTCGCCTTCGTGCTGTTCGTCCTCCGGCTCATCACCCTCGTTCATCCGATCGCGATCTAAGGGATCCGGTCCTGTTGATAAGAAAGAAGGCTACTTATGTTCTATGAAATGCAGATCGCCGGTCTGACCCGGCAGCTCCCGCTTTGCCCTCTGGGCGACAGCATGATGATCGCCGGCTTCGTCATGTTCGGCGATGTGGAGATCACCGTCAAGTGCGCGGAGGAGCTCCTGAAGCGCGCCCCTGAGTTCGACGTCATCGTCACCGCCGAGTCCAAGGGCATCCCTCTCGCCCACGAGATGGCCCGCCAGTCCGGCAAGGACTACGTGGTCCTCCGCAAGGAGCCGAAGCTCTACATGACCAACGTCGTCAAGACCGGCGTGGAGTCCATCACCACCGCCCACATCCAGACCCTCTGCCTGGGCGACTACGAGCGCAACATGATCCAGGGCCGCAAAGTCCTCATCGTGGATGACGTCATCAGCACCGGCGGTTCCCTGCTCTCCATCGAGAAGCTGGTGAACAAAGTCGAAGGCGAGATCGTCTGCAAGATGGCCGTCCTGGCCGAGGGCGATGCTGCCCAGAGAGAGGACATCATCTTCCTGGAGCCGCTGCCGCTCTTCGACCGCAACGGCAAGCCGCTGGAGTAAAGCATATGTGCTGTGCCGGCCCCCGCGAGGGGGCCGGTTTTTGTTTTGCCCTGGCGTGGGCGAGCGGGGCGGTGTTTTCGCTGGGCAAACAAAGATCACAAGCGTTTGCCCATGGGCAAATGATGATAAGACGGCTTTGCCCAGCCGGAATGCGCTCCGGGATGCCATTTTCTCTGGGCAAACAAAGATCACTGGCGTTTGCCCATGGGCAAATGACGATAAGACAGCTTTGCCCAACAGAAAAGCGCTCCGGGAAGCCGTTTTCGCTGGGCAAACAAAGATCACTGGCGTTTGCCCATGGGCAAATGACGATAGGACGGCTTTGCCCAGCACTTCACCCACGCCCGCGCAACCATCTGCTATCATTTGTTTACACCTGCCCGCACGCATGGTATAATAGACCTGCAAAAGGAGGTGCCGCATATGGCGAACACTTTGATCTCATTCCGCGACGACGAGACGACCAAACAACAGGCGATCCAGATCTGCGAGCAGCTTGGCATCTCTCT
>CADCOV010000188.1 GCA_902803185.1 uncultured Eubacteriales bacterium | reverse complement strand
TTCCTCCCAAATCTTACAGGCCAGTATACCACAGCTTGTGGGGCCTTTGCGCCCCTTTCCCGTCGATTTTACCGATTGTTCAAAGAAGGCCCGGGCGGCCGCGTTGACAGAAAAAACCGCAGCCGATAGAATGAGTATCAAATAATGAGGAAAACGGAGGGCGCCATGGGCAAACTGTACGAGCGGGCGGAGATATACGACCTGATCGAAAGCGAGCAGCGCAGCGAGATCACCCGGCGGGATTGGGCGGCGTTTCTGGAGGATCGACCCATCCGCACGCTGCTGGATGTGAGCATCGGTACGGGCGGCATGACGCTGCCGCTGCAGGAACTGGGCATAGAGGTGTTCGGCTCGGACCTCTCCGAGGCCATGCTGACCCGCTGCCGGGAGAAGGCGGCGGGGAAGGGCCGTCCGGTGGAGTGCCGTCAGGCGGACTTTCGGGACCTCTCCTGCTGGGCGGGGCGGCAGTTCGACTGCGTGGCAAGCACCGGGAACTCCCTCGGGTACGTGGAGAACGACGGCGTGCTGCAGGCCCTGGAACGGATGGACGCCCTGGTGAAGCCCGGCGGGTACCTGTGCTTCGACTCCCGGAACTGGGAGAAGATACAGCGGGAAAAGCCGCGGTTCTACCTCTACAACCCCTTCTTTCATGGGGACGACCGGGTGAACCTGGTGCAGGTCTGGGACCACAACGATGACGGGTCCGTCACCTTCAACCTGCTGTACACCTTCGAGCGCGGCAACCGCATCTTCCAGAAGGAGCAGTTCGAGGAGCGATACCATCCATTCCCCAAGGATCTGGCGGCGGGCAAGCTCCTCGCTATGGGCTACACCGACCTCGTTGTGGGCCCTGTGCCCGGCTTCGCGCCGGTAACCGAATTCGACAAAATGGAGTGGTATCGCCTCATCGCCCGAAAACCTTAACTTACACAAACGGAATAAAAAAAGGATCATCGACTTCGCAGCGAAGCATGATCCCTTCTTAAGCTTCTCTTTTTTCGGTTCCTTCTTCTCTTCACCGAAGAGAAAAAGGAACAAAACCTCAATCTTCCCTCACGTCCGTCAGCAGCCATTGGGTGCCGGCCCAGACCTTCAGGGCGGTGCCGCAGTATTTGCAGACCTCGGACCCCACCGCGGGGATGGGGGCGCCGCAGTTGGGACAGTTGGAGCGCTTCACGCCGGTCATGGTGTCCGTGGACCATGCGGCCAGGTACTTGAGCACCAGCCGCCGCTGGCGGGTGGTCCCCGCGCTGTCGCGGAAGGCGGCCGCCGCCTGGAAGGTCAGCACCCGGTCCGCGGAGGAATCGTCGTAGGCGGCCAGGGCCACCTTGTGGACCTGGATATTGCCCGCCACGTCCGGGGGCAGATAGCTTTCGAGGCGCTCTTTGAGCTGATCCGAGACGCCGTCGGTATAGAGACATTTCCCCGCCTGGGCGCTCTCGTAGAAGGTCCCGGCGTCCTTCGCGACCCGCTGGCGGATGAGCTCCGGGTTATACTCGGGGAAGTCCCGCTTGATGCGGTCCATGAGCAGGGGCTCCGCCGAGGACAGGGACTTGGGCGTGGTCTCGGCCTCGAAGTCCGCCTTCTTGATGACGCCGCTGAGGACGGACGCCAGATTTCCCACCTTGAGCGCGGCGCGGATCACGTACCGCAGGGCCGCCAGCACTCCGCCGCCGATCAACAGTATGAGCAGGATCGCTCCGATCCCGACGCCGGCTCCGCTTCCCATAGTTCGTCCCCCCTTTTCTTTGGACAAAGTATACCAAACCTTGCCGCCCTTGACAATAGGTTGTCTTGAGAGGCTTTTCAGGCCGCCCGCGAAATATGAACGAATTATCGGAGGCACGGCAGATCTTTCTGGTATATGCTTTTTTCGCCGGAAGGGAAAGGAGGCAGCCGATGAGCAGGCGGATGAGCGCAAAACGGATGGAGCAGGCCATGGGGGCGTATTTTGCCCGATGCGACGGGACCAGGGAACGGGTCCCGCAAAAGGGAGGCGGATTCTCAGAGAGACAGATCCCCTACACCCTCTACGGCCTCAGCGC
>CADCOV010000187.1 GCA_902803185.1 uncultured Eubacteriales bacterium | reverse complement strand
TTTTCGTCGGCAAAGATCTTACCGCACTCGTCGCAGGTCCAGTATTCGATATTACCGTCCTCGGTGCAGGTCGCTGCCTTGGCCTCTGTTCCGGTCAGTTTGTGGTCCTCGACCTTGACCGTAGTCAGGCTCATGATCTGGGTGAAGGTGCAGTCCTCGGTGCCGTAGGCCGCGATGGTGTAGGTGCCCGCCTTATCGAGGGCGAAGCTCACCTCGCCGTCCTCATCGGTGACGGCGCCGTCGATCGCGGTCAGCGCGCCGGTGGAGAGATCCACGGTGTAAAGCTGGACGTCCGCCTGTTCGGAGGCGCTGTCCAGGTTCACCAGTTCCATCTCGTCCTTGGCCAGGCTGGCGCTCATCACGAAGAAGCCGTTCAGCGTCAGGGTCAGTTCCTCGCCCGCATGGGTCGTGAAGCTCCTGCTGTACTTGCCGTCCTCATCCAGGAACCAGTCATAGGTGTCGCCGTAGTACTCATCCTCGTAGAAGAAGAACTCGACCAGGTCGCCGTCCTTGATCTCGTGGGTGCCGACCACAGTGCCGTTGTAGCCGTAGGAGCCCTCGGTGCCGTCGTTCGGGAACGCGTGGTTCACGAAGAAGCCGCCCAGGTGATCCTTGCCGCTCACGCCGAACTGGGTGTCGACGTTGTTGTTTTTGATGACCAGGTAGTCCGCCGCGGAATCCTTGGTGAAGTCTTCGCCGTAGACCAGCTCGTGGGCTTTGACCAAAACATCCAGCGCGGATACGCCGTCCACCTCATCGGTGAAACCGTAGGTTTCCGCCTCGTTGGAGGCGACCTCAGCGCCGAACTGCGGCGCATGGAGGAATCCTCCGCTCATCTGAGAGGTGAAGTCCACTTTGATCGTGGAGACCTCTCTCGGGACGGTCTTCGTGTCGGTGACGGTCTCGCCGTTCAACTCCGCGGATGCGGTGTAGACGACATCGCCGTTCTTCTGCTTCTCGCTGGTGACCTTCGCCTCCTCCTTCAGGGTGTGGGAGGCGTCGTTCTCGCAGACGAGGGAGACGGTGGCACTGCTGTAGTCCTCCGCCCAATCCCAGACCGGCTCGCCGTAGGCGTGCTCGGTGCCGGTGGCTTCCGCCTTCTCATCGAGTTCGACGACCAGCTGATAGTACTCGAAGCCGTATTTCACCAGTTCTTCCGAATTGGCGCCGTTCACGGTGAAGACCCAGACGGTGCTCTCCGGATCGATGTTGAACTCCGCAGCGCTTCTTCCCATCTTCTGCTCGAAGACCTCGCCAGCCTTCATCTCGCAGCCTTCCATCGCCTTGCCGTCGATGTGGTAGGTATTGCCCTCACCGCTGCCGACAGTCTCGCCGTCGAGATTCTCCAGGGTAACGCCCCTGCTTCCAGCGACCATGAAGGCCTCCGGATCCTCGGTGACGGTGATGTCCGCCGCAGCCGGGATCTTCACCAGATAGGTCGGCATCCGGTCTTCATCCACGTGGACGGCCGGCTCGTCATAGAGAAGCGCAGCCTCCACCTTGTAGGTGCTGCAGCCCGCCTTGAAGGTCAAAGTCTTGACCTCCGGTGCCGGTGCCTTCTCGACGGTCAAAGTAACGACGTAAGTGTCCTCGGAATCGGCGGTGCCGTCGTTGGCCTTGAAGGCCAGGGTCACGGTGCCCGCCTCCGCCGGTGTGTAGCTGTATTCCGCCTTGGCGTCCTCAAAGGCGCCGTCGTTCACGGATACCTTGTAGGTCAGCTCGTCTCCATCCGCATCGGTGAAGATCTTGCCGAGGTCGAGGCTGTAGGCCTCGCCGGTCTTGACCGTGGCCTCCGCCTTGCCCTCCACGCCTTCCGCGAAGACCGGCAGGGTGTTGGCACCCCTCACCTTCAGGGTGATGGCCGGCATGCTGCCGTAGGTCTTGTAGCCGGTGCCCTCGGTACCCCAGGCCATGCCGCCGCCGGCACCGTAGGTGCTGGTCCGGTGGGTGCCGTCGCCGCCGGCGAAGCCGGCTTTGATGATGGCGCCGGAGGAGAGTTCATACTTCTTGGCCGTCCAGTCTGCCGGGATCGTTACGGTCAGGCTGTGGTCTTTGGTGGTGAAGTTGTAGACGCCGTATCCGCCCGGGGAAGCCTCGCTGAACTGCGTCCCGTTCTCGCCGATGACGCCCACGCGGAAGTTGAAGTTGTACTTACCGGAGAACTTCTCGGACGGGCTGGTCAGGTCGCTGTAGGTCACGGTGACGGAATCGCCCGGGTCGAAAGTGGTGTCCTGCGCCACCTCTTCTCCATCCTTGGTCAGCTTGTAGCTCACCTTGCGGGCGGTCAGCACCTGGTAGGTCGCCAGGCCGTCCTTCTCGACTTTGACGATGTGGCGGCCGGAGGTCAGTCCGGTGATCGTCACCGTGCCGTCTTCCGCCGTCGTGACGCCCTCAGTGGTGAATCCGGTGTAGGTGAGGTCGCTTTTCCTCACGGTGCAGCGCGCTACGCTGACATTCGTGCCCGCTTCCGGTGCGAAGCTGTAAGTCGCACCTTCGTCACCCACATAGAACAGCGGATCGTGCTCAGCATCGACTGCTCTGTCGTCGCCGCCGATCTGGCTGATCGTCATGTTGGTCTGGATCCCGCTGCCATCCTCGCCCACGGTGACGACGAAGACGCCGGTGCGCTCCGGCCAGATCGCGCCGAAGAGCGGGCCGTAGCTGGAGGCTGCTCTGCCTTCGATATACATCGCGTCGTAGGTGACCTTGACGATGGCCATGCCGGATCCGCCGGAGGCCTTCATGGTCACAACGCCCGGATTATACTTGTCCTGCTCAAAGGTGATGAGGTTGCTCGGTTTGCCCTCCGCGTCGATGGCTTCGTAGTGGAAATCCGGGATACCTTCTTTGTCGTTGCTGATCGTGCTGTTGACCGGCAGCCAGTTCCGGAAGAAGTTCAGGGTGTTCTCGGAACCCGCCTCGACGTTGATATAGCCCTTCGCGTTGATCGGCATATAGACGTCGGCGATGTTGCCGTCGTTTCCTCTGGTGGTCTTCTTCGTCACGCTGCTGTCGCCGATGTGCAGCTGCTCCGCGGTGACCACGGTCTCAGAACCCGCCGCCAGGCTGCTCACGAAATTGAAGTAGGTCACGCCGTTCGGATTCTGCACCCGGTAGAACAGCTGGGCGTTGGAAACCGGCTCATATACGTTCTTGACCCGGCCGTCCGCCAATGTTTCCGTTGCCACCGGATCGATCCAGATCTTCTTGAAGTAGCCGGACTGGTAGCCGACGGTGATGACGGATCCTGCCGGTGCAGTGATGACGGCCGACTTCACGATGCCCGTGATCGCGACGTTTTGGTGATCCTGCACGTTCGCGATGGTGTAGACGCCGTTCTCATCCGCCTCGAGCTCCTCGCCGTTGGCCTTGACAGAGAAGGCGGAGGTCTTGATATAGCCTTCCTCCAGGGTCAGGGTGAACTTATAGGATTCGCCCTTCACGACCGGGGCATCAAAGCCCTCCACCGCCGTAATGGTAAGGCCGGCGATCTCCGGCAGGGTCACTCTGTACTTGAGGACCGTATCCTCCGTGACGACGTCCTCGACGGTGACCGTCTGGGCCGCCCGGATGCCCTCGATGGTGTAGACGCCGTTTTCGTCCGCGGTCAGCGCAGTGCCGTTGGTCTTGACGGCAAAGTCGACGCCTTCCTTGTACCCGTCAGCGATCTTGACAGTGAATTTGAATTCCTTGCCGGAGAAGACCGGAGAGGTGTAGCCCTCTTCTGCCTGCACGGTATAACCGGTGCCCTGCTCCAGCGTCACATCATAGATGTCCTGTACGCCCTCGACGGTGACCGTCTGATGGGCGGTGATATTCTCGATGGTATAGACGCCGTTCTCGTCTGCCTCGAGTGTCTCGCCGTTGGCTTTGACCGCGAAGCTGTCGTTCTTCGCGTAACCCTCCGCGATCTTCACGGAGAACTTGTATTCCTTCGTCTCCTCGACCGGGGACGTGCAGCCCTCTTCCGGCTCGACGGTGTAGCCCACCGGGTTCTCCGGAAGGTTGATGTTCCAGTAGAAGACGGTGTCGGAGGTCACGACGTCCTCGGCGGTGACTTCCTGATCCTTCTTGATGTTCTCGATCAGATAGATGCCGTTCTCGTCCGCGGACAGCTCCTTGCCGTTGGCGAAGACCTTGAAGTTCTGGCCCTTCTTGTAGCCGTCCAGGATGTTCACAGCAACGCCGAAGCTCGCCTTGGAACCGACCGGCTGCTCGTAGCCTTCCGCCGCAGTCAGTTCATA
>CADCOV010000186.1 GCA_902803185.1 uncultured Eubacteriales bacterium | reverse complement strand
GTCCGGAAAGCCATTCCGTCACGTCCGTCCGCACCTCGTCCTGTTCGTTCTGCGCGTCGCCTCCGCGGACTGCGAGCCCGCTGAGGACCGTGCTGTCCGGGCAGGCGTCCTGCAGCTTTTTGTCAAAGCCGGAGAGCCCGGAGCCCTCGTGGGTGGAGAACGGAACGAGAGTCTTGCCGGCCAGCGCCTCCCCATTCTCCTCGAAGAAGGTGTACGTGATCATCGCCCAGGGAGGACAACAGGCCCGGCACCGCCGCCTTCGTCGAGACCCTCCGGGGGCTGTACAGGGACGCGGTCGCCTTCCCGCTGTAGAGCCCCAAGCCGAACAAAACCCCATAGACGCAGAAACGCCTCTGAGGCATCCCTCAGAGGCGTTATGTTTTGCCCTATGGTTTTCAGATCAGCTGGTACGTGGCCTTCCGGAAGGTGTGGTTTCCGAAATCGAACTTCTTCGGATCCACCCGGTTCGCCAGCTCCCTGCTGGTGATGAAGTCGGCCGACACGTTCACGAGCAGCTGCCTGCCGCCGGTCTCGACGAGGTAATAGGCGGACGGATCGCCCAGGTAATCGGCGCCCTGGATGATGCCCGGGCCGGCGACCAGATCCGCGAGCCACTCGGCTTTGCTCATCCGTTTCCTGCGGATCAGCGGGTAGATCGCCTCCGCCCCGCCGAATCTGGAAAAGCACGCCGCATCCCTCTTGTCCCTGCACTTTCCCGTCACTTCGAAGGAATCGAGATCGATCGCTTCCTTTGTCTCATTGAAGCTGAGCTTCTCGTCCTCCGCCAGCAGATGATCCACGCTGACGTCCAGCAGCTGGGCCATCGCCTTCAGATTGTTGACGTCGGGCATCCCCTTGTCCGACTCCCATTTCGCCACCGCGGATCTCGATACGCTCAGCTTCTCGGCGAACTGCTCCTGAGACAATCCCGCTTCTTTTCTCGCTTCCTTCAGCTTTTCTCCAAACGTCATGATGATGACCTCCTTTTCATCTCCGCCCTGTGCGGTCTCTCTTTACAGCCTCATCATAGGCAGGCGCCCCGGTGACAGTAAAGGGATGTATCGTGACAGTGCTGTTACTCTCCGTAACAGCGCGTTTGAAGTGGGAAATAGCCTTTCTTTTTCAGATCCACCACTCCGGCGTCAGGTCGCCGAGCCGGACGACCCTTTCGGTCCCGCGGTCCAGCATGATCTCGACGTCCCGGTAGCTGTCCGGCATCAGCTGCACCATCAGCTCCCGGCAGGCGCCGCATGGCGCCCCGGTCCTGCCGTTCGACATGACCGCCAGCACCTTCCGGATCTCCTGCTCCCCGTTCGTGAGCATATTGAAGATCGCGTTCCTCTCGGCGCAGATGCCCAAGGTGGAGCAGGTGTCGACGCAGACGCCGGTGTAGATCCGGCCCGAAGCCGACAGGATCGCGGCAGCCACGCCGCCGGCCTCCACATAGTCGGAGATCTTCCTGCCGTTCTGTACCGCCTTTGCCGCCTCGTACAGCCTGTCCCACTGCCACTGGTCCTTCGTCAGGCTGCTGACGTGCCCGGTGCGCTTCTCGTGCATCAAAGGGACGTCCACGCCCTCCGACCTCCACTGATAGCGGAAACCGGACTTCTCCTGCACACGCTTCGATTTCGTGTTGCCTTCATAGTAGCCGACCCATACGGTCGTCATGCCGCACTCCTCGAAAGCGTGGCGAAGCACCTCCTTCACCGCCTCCGGCATGAGGCCCTGCCCCCAGAAAGGCTTCCCAAGCCAGTAGCCGAGCTCGCACTCATCGTCCCTGTCTGTCATATCGGTATGGCCGTTCAGCTTCAGCTCGACGGCGCCGATTGCCCTTCCGTCCTCCTTCAGGCAGATGGCATAGGCTTCCCTGCCCTGCAGGACGTTCCGGATGACGTTCCGGCTCTCCTCGATGCTCCGGTGGGGCGGCCACCCGGCGATCGGCCCGACGGCAGGGTCTTTGGCATATTCATATAAGCTCTCCGCGTCGCTGTCCTCCCAGGGACGCAGGACCAGTCTTGCAGTTTCAAGTATCATGTTCTTTCCCCTCTCTTGCTGCGCGCATGCCGGTCTACGCAAAAGGCGTCGTGCTGAAAAAGAATCTGCTGATGTCTTCAGGTGAATACCGGTCATTGTTCATCCACCAGCGGACGATCTCGGCAAAATCGCAGACCATGTGGTTCAGCATGTATGCTTTCGGAATGTCCGAACCATGCTTCTCCAGTTCCCTTTCGAACACCTGCGTCAGCCGTTCCTTGACAATCACGTGCTGTAGCACTCCGTCACAAGCGCGTTGCCCGTTCCCAGCATCGTCAATCTCATCTGTCTTTTC
>CADCOV010000185.1 GCA_902803185.1 uncultured Eubacteriales bacterium | reverse complement strand
GTCTAAAGCGATCGGGCGGATCCGGTTCCTGCAGAGCCCCGCGAGCTCCCTGAGCCGCTCCTCCCGCCGGGCGATCACCCAGATCTCATCGAAGGTCTCCTCCCGGTCAAAGGCCAGGACCATTTCTTTTCCGATGCCGGAGGACGCTCCGGTCATGACTGCGATCTTCATAAGGATCCTCCTTTCAGACGCCTACAGGCCGTATTTGTTCTTCTTGCGCACGAGCTGGGTCTGGCTGACACCGATGGCCTTCGCGGCCTTGCGGGTGGAGCCGTACTTCTCCAGGGCGTGTTTGATGATGTTCCGTTCGAAGTTCTCCACCATCATCTCCATGTTCATCTCGCCGCCGTCCTCCGCCGTCCCGCTCTCCGGGATGGCGTTCATGTCGAACACGTCGGCGTGGAGCTCCCGCATCACGTCCAGCAAAGCGATCTCCCCGCCCCTCGCGGAGATCATCAGCCTCTGGATGACGTTCTCCAGCTCCCGGATGTTCCCCGGCCATTCGCACTGGCACAGGTAGTCGATGGCGTCCTCGCCGATGGTCCTGCTGATGCCGAACTGCTTGCCGTAGAGATCCAGGAAATAGCTCGCCAGCGCCGGGATGTCCGCGGTCCGGTCCCTCAGGGCCGGCACCCGGATCCGCACCACGTTCAGCCGGTAGTAGAGGTCCCGGCGGAACCCGCCGCTGTCGATGACGTCCTCAAGATCCCGGTTGGTGGCGGAGATGATCCTGACGTTGGTCTTGACCGGCACCGTGCCGCCCTCCCGCAGGAACTCGCCGTCCTGGATGACCCGGAGGAGCTTCACCTGCATGTCCGGCGGCAGCTCGCTGATCTCGTCCAGGAAGATCGTGCCGTTGTCCGCCAGCTCGAAGCATCCCTTCTTCTCCGGCCCCTGAGGCCCCGCCTCCCGGCCGAAGAACTCCGTCCCGATCAAAGCCGGGGACAGCGCGGCGCAGTTGACTTTGATGAAGGGCTGCATGTTGCGGTTGCTGTTCTTATGGATGATGTTGGCGACCTTCTCCTTGCCGGTCCCCGTCTCGCCGGTGACCAGGACGTTGCAGTCGTAGCGGGAGACGGTCAGGACCTCGTCGAGCACCACGCTCATGGCGTGGCTCTCGCAGACGAATCCCTCCATCATCGTGCGGTCCAGGCCGCTTCTGGTCACCTGCCGCTTGCGCTGGTCCTCTTCGGTCTTGCTCTTGACCGCTGTGACCTCCTCCTCGACGAAGTAAGGCATCATGTCCCGGACGATCTCGAAGTCGAACTCGTCGTAGGCCTCCAGGTAGCCGTCGGCGCAGCGGATGTCCAGCTGCTTGGAGATCGCCTCCGTGATGTACAGGGCGATGTTGTAGTTGTTGATCAGGTTGGCGAAGATGACGGTGCCCCCGCTCTTCGTCGCCAGGATGTTGATGGTCTCCGCGCCCTGGATCTCCGCGCAGTTGACGGACAGGTCGAAGAGGTCCGGGCCGCCGATGGTATCCAGGCACTCCATCGGTTTCAGGATGTCCACGTAATGGACCTCCGTGAAGACCTTGGCCACCAGCTTCTCGATACCCTCCCCCTTCAGCTCGAAGTCGATCTTGCGGTCCAGGATGCAGACCACCGCCGCGTCCTCCGGCGCGACCTTGCGGATCGCCATGCCGAAGAGCAGGTTGGAGAGGATGTTGTTCCCCACGACCAAGAAGCGTTTCTTGCCCACCGCGGAGGTGCTGATCCGGTAGATCGTCCCGGACTCGTTCAGGGTGTAGAGGAGCAGCCGGATCGGCAGGCCCTCTGCCCGTGGCACCACCGGCACGCCGCTGGAGGTGATGCAGTAGCCCTCCACCTCGATCTGGCCGTAGGCCCGGTCCACGGAGAGGATCTGCTCGATGTGGAGCGGCAGAGACGCCAGGGAGGCGTTGCAGAACACCTCGTCGCCGGGCTTCAGCCCCTTCGGATTATAGTAGCCGGGATCGATCTCGGAGACCGTGCCGTAGAGCAGGCCGCCGGTGTCCGTCACCGGATTGTGGAGCTTGCCCCGGCGGATCACGATGTCCATGATCTTCTGCTTGATCCTCGCCTCGTTGTCGTTGGCCTCCAGGCAGATCTCCTTGAAGCTGGTGGCCTCGATGTGGATGCGCTTGACGTCCACCCGCATCTCCCCTTCGCGAAGGGTGCGGCTGTTGTCCAGGCTCCAGGCAGAGGTCGGAAAGACGTATTTTGGTTCCAGCACCCGGTCAGTGCCGTAGAGATTTTTCATTTTGTGTTCACCTCCGTCTTTGCGAACCTTTTTCGGTTCAGTGGCTGGGTAATACCAATATTACCCCACGGAGCGGTTTTTTGCAACAGATTTCGTTGGACATCACAAATGCGGAAAGGTATAATCAATGTGCCGGAAAACGGCTTATTGTAGTGTTACTGATTGTAAAGGAGAAATAATCATGGAAGAAAAAATCACATCGATGATCAGAGTCAGAATGTCTGCTAAGGATGCTCACTACGGCGGAAACCTCGTCGACGGTGCCCACATGGTCCACCTCTTCGGCGATGTCGCGACCGAGCTCCTGATCAAGCTGGACGGAGACGAGGGTCTCTTCTGCGCTTATGACAACGTCGAGTTCCTGGCTCCGACTTATGCCGGTGACTATATCGAGGCTGTCGGCGAGATCACCAAGGTCGGCAACACCTCCCGCAAGATGACCTTTGAAGCCCGCAAGGTCGTCGTCGCCCGCCCGGACATCAGCGCTTCCGCTGCTGACTTCCTGGAGGAGCCGATCGTCGTCTGCAGAGCTTCCGGTACCTGCGTGACCCCGAAGGACTGCAAGAGAAAGTAAGCTTTCAGGCAACAAAAGATCCGGCGCTGATGCGCCGGATTTTTCTTTGCCTTTATTTTTTGCTGCTCTTCAGGAGGCTGTCGATCTCCTCCCTCTTCAGCCGGCGGTAGTGGCCCTCCGCCAGCCGGCCCAGCCTGACGTCGCCGATGGCGATCCGCTGCAGCTCCAGCACCTTGAAGCCGGCGGCCTTGAACATCCGCCGGACCTGGTGGTATTTCCCTTCGTGGATGGTGAGTTCCACCACGGTCTGCCTCGGCAGCTCCTTCAGGATCGTGACCTCCGCCGGGGACGTCACGAAGCCGCCGATGTCGATGCCCTTCCGGAGCCACCTGGCCTGGGACTCGTTGAAGGTCCCCTGCACCCTGGCGACGTAGGTCTTGCCCTGCTCGTGCTTCGGATGGGAGACCTTGTAGGCGAAGGACCCGTCGTCGGTCATGATGAGGAGCCCCGAGGTATCGATGTCCAGCCTTCCCACCGGGAAGATCCGGCCCTCCACCTCCGTCATCAGGTCCATGACCGTAGGCCGTCCCTTCTCATCGGAGACGGTGGTCACGTAGCCCACCGGTTTGTGGAGCGCGTAGTAGTGGTACTGCTTCCCTTCAGGCTGCAGCACCGGCTTGCCGTCCACCTCCACCAGGTCGCCTTCCATCACGTCGTAGCCCGGCTCGCGCAGGACCATGTTGTTCACCTTGACCCTGCCGCTTGCGATCATCTCGTCCGCCTTGCGCCGGCTGGCGACGCCCGCGGCGGCGATGTATTTGTTGATCCTCATGCTAAGCCTCCGTTCCGGCTTCCTCTTCCGCCCATTCCAGGCGGACGACCTCCCGCATGATCGCGCACTCCATGCGCTTGCGGAAGAGCTTGCAGCCGTACTCGTAGACGCCCCGGATGTCGCCGGTGGCGTGGAAGGCGTTGGCCGCGCAGCCGCCGCTGCAGTACAGCTTGGCCCAGCAGTCCCTGCACTCCTCGCGGGCGTAGACGTTGCACATCTTGAAGTCCTGGCGGACGTCCTCCGCCGTCACCCCGTTCCAGATGTCGCCCATGCGGAACTTCTCCTCGCCGACGAACTGGTGGCACGGATAGAGGTCGCCCTGCGGCGTCACCGCGAAGTACTCGGTGCCGCTGCCGCAGCCGCTGATCCGCTTATAGATGCACGGGCCGTGGCCCAGGTCGATCATGTAGTGGTAGAAGGTGAAAGGCCTTCCCTCCTTCTCCCTCTTCAGCATCTCCTCCGCCAGGATCTCATACTGCTCGAAGAGCACCGGCAGGTCCTCCTCCGTCAAAGCGAAGCGGCTCT
>CADCOV010000184.1 GCA_902803185.1 uncultured Eubacteriales bacterium | reverse complement strand
GGCAGGAACTCGGGGATCTCGTCCCGGTTGATGTCCAGGAAGAACTTCAAAAACTCCCGGCCGGTCAAAAACTCCGGCACCGTCGGCGTGGAGAGGACGTAACCGATCTCCCGCTGCTTCAGGGCGGCCTTAACGCCGTCCTTCTCCAGCCAGAAGGCCCCGCCCTCCGGCGTCAGATCGCCGTTCAGGCAGTTGAACAGCGTGGTCTTGCCGGCGCCGTTACGGCCGAGAAGGCCGTAGATGCGGCCTTCCTCAAAGGTGAATGTGATATCCTTCAAAACCTGATTGTCGTCGAAGCGCTTGCTCAGGTGCTCGATGGTGAATCTCATGGCCGTCTCCTTACAGGTACGCGATCAGCTCCTCCTCCGGCTTGGATTCCGTGTGGCGCGGCGATGGCACGGCATCATCCGCTCCATAGCCCACCGGCAGGATCGCCACCAGGTCATAGCCTGCCATCTCCGGGCAGATCTCCTGGAGCTTCGGCGCGTCGAACCAGCCGACCCAGACGGACCTCAGGCCCTGGTCGTGGATGGAGAGCATGAGCTGCGTCGTGACGATGGAGGCGTCCACATCCGCAAAATTGGCGTTATCGAACTCCCGGACCCAGGCGGTGCTTCGGTCTGCACCGACGACGAGGAACATCGGTGCGCCGTAGCCGCAGCGGGTGACGCTGTTCACGGCGTCCACCGCCGCCTGAGACTGCATGACCCAGATCTTATACGGCTGGAAATTCTTCGCGGTCGGCGCGGTCAGACCGTCCGCCAGGATCGCGGCGAGCTTCTCCGGCTCCACCGGCTTATCCGCGTACTTTCTGCAGGAAAAACGTTCTCTGATCAGTTCCTTGTATTCCATGATTGCCTCCTTATAACTTCCCTGCCAGCTTCTTTTTGACCTGGCAGATCTTTTCCGTACAGTTCTCGCACTGCAGCGACGCGTTGGAGCCCTCCCAGAACCTCTCCGGATGCCCGGCGTACTGGACCTCCCAGTGGATCAAAACCACCAGCGAAGTGAAGAACAGGCTCCAGCTGTAGAAATTCTTGATGAAGAGCATCGGGGTGAACATCATGAAGTGCCCCCAGTCGTAGATGCGGCAGTTGATGCAGCACTTATTCCCCATGATGAAGGTCTGGAACGGGCAGAACAGCATGATGCAGATATAGTCCGACAGATAATAGAACACCGTCAGCATCAGCAGATCTGCTTCCGTGATGACGCCCAGCAGATACAGGATGCCGAAGATGGCGTTGAAGCTCAGCCAGACCAGCATGACCTTCCAGGCCTTGATGTTCGCGCTCTGGGTATATTTCAGGACATGGATCTCCTTATAGTTCGGCACCGGGCAGAACGCCTCCTCCTTCGCCCGCCGGATCGCCATGGTGAGGCGGTTGTTCGGCAGCAGGTGGAAGATCATGATCGCCATGAAGATGACCCACAGGACGTGCAGGATCGTGACCCGGTTCCAGACGAAATGGGTGATGATCTGGTTGAAGATGTCCCGGTGCAGGACGTACAGGACGAGCGTGGTCACAAAAATAGTGGCCCGGGCGATCAGGATGAAAACGTGGAACTTCAGGGCGCGGGTCTTCTTCACGCCCCGTTCGATGGTCTTGATGGCCTGATCCGTCAGGTTCTCTGTGATGTCTTTGGTCTTCTCCCTCAGCTCCTGCAGGTCCTTGCTCTGGGCCAGTTCCTTCAGATCCCTGAGGGGTGAGATCTCGCGGATTTCCGGTTGTTTCTTGTCGTTCTCCATCAAAACTCCTTCACGACCGTCTCAGCAGGCATGTCGCTCTATTATTATACACGACGGCGGATGGGATATCCGCATTTTTTATCACTCGAAGAGCGATTCGATCTGGGTCTCGTCCAGGACCGGGATGCCCTTCTCCGCGAGCCTCGCGGCGAAGATCCCCTTGCCCGGGACCAGCCGGCCGCTGAAGGTGCCGTCGTAGACGGAACGGGCCCCGCAGCTCGGGCTTTTAGCCTTGAGGAGTGCGAGCCCGGTCCCGGCCTTTTCGCCGCTCTCAAGGCAGATTTCGGCCCCCAGGCGGTATTCCCGGTCCACGCTGGCGCCTTCCCGGTTCACGACGAGGCCCTCCCGGATCTCCGCCGGGATCCGCGGCGTCGGAAGGCCGCCCGCGGCTTCCGGGCACACCGGCACCGCCTCCGCCCCCAGCTCCTCCAGGAAGCGCAGGACCGCCTCGCTGCGGTTATTGCCGCCGTTGTACTTGCAGTTCTCCCCCAGGAGGCAGGCGCTGACCATCACCTTCCCGAAGTCAGACCGCCGGATGCAGCCCCGGACCGCCAGGGAGTCCGCTGTCACGCTGCAGGGCAGATAGAGGATCTCCACGCCGGCCGCGAAGGCCTCCTCCAGGGCGTCGCCGAAGGCCGGATGGGTCCTCCGGTTCGGGAAGACCAGGTCCACCCCCTCCATCGCGATGACAAAGCCCACCGCGCAGCGCTTTCCCTCCCGGGCCAGCGCCGCCAGTTCTCTGAGGTGCTTCACGCCCCGCTCCGTCGGCGCGTCCGGGAAGAAGCCCATCCCCTCGATCTCCAGCGTGCAGCTCTTGATCTCCAGGAGCAGCGGTCCCTCCTCGTCCTCCAGATAGAAGTCGAAGCGGGAGTCCCCCAGCCGGTATTCCGGGACGATCTTCCTGACGCCCGTCTGTGCGGCCAGCCATTCGCCGGCCACCGCGTTGGCAGCCTGGCTGTCGATGTTCACCCAGCCCAGGCCCTCTTTTTTGACCGCGATCAGGTCGTAGGGCGTCTTCCGGGAGGGGTTGTCCGCCTTCTGCAGGGAGACCTCTGCCCCGGGCAGCAGGAGCTCCCGGCAGCGGCCCGTATTCTTGACGTGGACCGTCTCGATCCGCCCGTCCATCTCCACGTGGGCGATGAACCGGTTCGGCCGGTCCAGGAAACGCCCGAAGGCGATGTTTTCGTAACGCATAGGCGCGTTCCTCCTGATGGCTCAGCCCTTCTTCTTCTCCTTGGACCGCTTGTCGTTGATGATCTTCATCTCTTTTTCGGTGATGACGGCGACGCCGTTCTCCTCCGCCCACTTGACGCAGCCCTTCAGCACCGTCGGGAGGAATACCCGCGGCACGTTGACCAGCATGGCCAGGGCGTCGTCGGTGAAGGTGACATCGGTCTGCAGCCGCTTCGCCGCGTAGCGAACGGACTCCACGGTGGTGTTCCGCACCGGAAGCAGCTCCGCGATCGGTCTTCTGTGTTTGGTGTACCAGAAGTTCTTGGAATCCCGGTAACCGTAGTCCACCGGCACCCGCGGGAAGCCGCCCGCGGTGACGCCGTTCACGATGGTGTTATAGTACCTCTCCTTCATGAGGATCTTGTCGATCCGCAGGATGAAGTGGGCGCCGTACGGGGACGTGATGCCGTTGAAATCGTGGAATTTCTCCATCTCGTAGTGGTCCTGCCCCTCCGGCAGCGGGCCGTCGGCGTCCGCGCCGTCCAGGCTGTCCATCCAGGTGCACTCGACGACCTGGAAGGCGTCGGTGAGGACCATCGGGTACTGCCCTTCAGGGTCCTCCTCCTGCCTCTGTCCCGGCTCCATGGCCAGCGGGAAGTCCTTCATCTTCTCCTCCGGCTTGTCCCCCGGCCAGCCCATCCGGACCTCCTGTTTGAAGTACTTCCGGTCGTCCGGCAGGAAGTTGATCGAGCACTTCTTGCTGCAGATCAGGTTCTGGGCGGTGTTGGAGCTGTTGCGGCACTCCAGCAGCATGGCGTAATAGTCCTTGCCCGCGATGTAGTAAGGCGCCAGCAGGGAGTACGGACCGAAGGTGGTCTTCCCCTCCTCCGTCAGGGTGCCGATCAAAACCACAGGCATCGGGAAAAACAGCGAGGTCTGGTAGAAGTTGTCCACCGGCCTCAGGTTCTTGAAACTGCTCATAGTGAATCCTCCATCCATATCTTTCTCTGCTTATTATACCAAATCCTCACCCGGGATTCACGGTCTTCCGCAAAAATGGCGGCCCCGCTCAGTGCGGGGCCGCCTGTCCTTTCGGCTTTGTTGCTATTTCATCATCTCTTCGATGTCCACGGCGTTGCCGGTGTGCGGCTTGGCCGGGTCGATCTTGAAGGCTTTGCGCTTCTTCGCCATCTCCTTCGCCTCTTCGGAGCCGCTGTGGGCGACGATCTTGATCATCCTCGGCACCGCGTAGGTCAGCAGGCCGGTGATCTTCTGCTCCGCCGGGCGGTAATCCGTCATCTCCGGATGGTCGCGCTTCAGGTGGATCGCGTCGAATTCGCAGCGGGTGGTGCACAGGCCGCAGCCGATGCACTTGTTCTCGTCGACGATGGTCATGCCGCAGGAGAGGCAGCGCTCGGTCTCGATCTTGACCTGCTCTTCGGTGAAGATGAGGCGCGGATCCTCGAAGGAGTGGCCCGGGTCCGCCAGGTGGCGGCAGGCCGGCTCCTGTCTGCCGGCTTCGTCGTAGGAGTCGATGGTGATGTTCTCGATGTCGAGCGGCTTGAAGAACCTGCGGTCGCGGCCGACGGTCTGCGGCACGTTGTTCTCGGAGACGAAGCGGATCAGGGACTCCGCCGCCTCGTGGCCGGCGCCGATGGCGTTGATCACGAACTTCGGGCCGGTGAAGACGTCGCCGCCGACGAAGATCGCCGGATCCTCGGTCTGGTAGGTGAACTTGTCCGCCGCCGGGTAATCGCCTCTGGAGAAGGTCACGCCGGTGCCCTCCAGCAGGGCGCCCCACTGGATGGCCTGGCCGATGGCGAAGACGATGTGGTCGGCCTTGACGGTGATGGTCTCGTTCTCGTCGTAGGCCGGGGAGAATCTGCCGGTGTCAGGATCGATGGTCCTGGTGCAGCGCTTGAAGGCGATGCCGCAGACGTGGCCGTTCTCGTCGGTCAGGACCTCCTTCGGGCCCCAGCTCGGCTGGATCAGCACATCCTCCTCCTCCGCCTCGGTGATCTCCTGCAGGGACGCCGGCATGGTGTCTCTGGACTCCAGGCAGAACATGGAGACGTTCGCCGCGCCGAAGCGGTGGGCGGTCCTGGCGCAGTCGATGGCCACGTTGCCGCCGCCGACGACCACCACGTCGCCCTCGAGCTTCGTATCCGGGTGGCTCAGGGCTTCGCTGAGGAAGTGGACCGCGTAGTCCGTGCCCTCTGCCGTCTCGCCCGGGACGCCCGGGAGCCTGCCGCCCTGGCAGCCGATGGCGATGTAGAAGGCCTGGTAGCCCTCGTCCTTCAGCTGCTGGATGGTGACGTCCCTGCCGACCTCGACGCCGCAGCGGATGTCCACGCCCATCTCGCG
>CADCOV010000183.1 GCA_902803185.1 uncultured Eubacteriales bacterium | reverse complement strand
TGCATTCGACGGTCGGGTCAGACGCGGTGTGGATAAACATGACCGTGTGGCTCATGGCGCCGCCCTTTTCCAG
Source organism: uncultured Eubacteriales bacterium (assembly GCA_902803185.1). Lineage (GTDB taxonomy): Bacteria > Bacillota > Clostridia > Peptostreptococcales > Anaerovoracaceae > Eubacterium_B. The sequence goes on along the minus strand of CADCOV010000183.1, from coordinate 4,992 downwards.
CGTATCCTTGAACTGGAGGTAGGCATCGTATTTCAAGCTCATGCCGCCCAGGACGATGACGTCGACCTCCGCCTGCATCGCGATCCTGGCGAGGAGCTCGTTGTACGGCTCGCCGGAGATCGAGAAGATCGGCAGCTTCTGGCTCTCGACCAGCGTGTTGAACACGTCGATCATCGGGATACCGGTACGGATCATCTTGTTCGGCAAAACTCTCTTGGATGGGTTGAAGGAAGGTCCGCCGATCGGGATCATGTTTTCCTTCAGGGCAGGGCCGTTGTCTCTCGGGACGCCGGTACCGTCAAAGATGCGGCCCAGCAGGTTCTCGGAGAAGGAGACCATCATCGGATGTCCCAGGAAACGCACCGGGTCTGTGGTGCTGACGCCCTGGGCGCCGGCGAAGACCTGGAGGGAGACGATGTCCTTGTCCAGCTTGATGACGCTGGCATAGCTGTCGCCTACGAGGGCCAGGTCGCCGTTGCGGATCCCCTCCGCCTTGACGGTAACGACGTTACCGACGATCGATTTGATTTCTGTATATACTTTCTGCATATGCCCCTCCTATCAAACGGCTTTCGCCATGTAGAAGCCGGCGATCTTCTTTTCCTGCTCCTCGAACTCAGGGGTCCCGAAGTAGGTGGCGTGCCAGTCGAGGAACTCCTGACGGAGCTGGTTGAAGAAGGCGCGGATCTCTTTTTTGTCGTCCAGATCGTAGGTCGCCATCAAAGCGTCGTACAGTCTGTCGAACTCGATGCGCTGTCTCTCCGGAGGGCAGACGGCGTCGATCGGGTCAAAGGAGTTCTGCTGCAGATAGACTGCGTCGAGGAGTTCGCCCTTCTGATAGATGATATAGTCTTCGGCGGAGGTACCTTCCTCACCGACGACCTTCATCATCTGGTTGACCTCATTGCTGCGGATGAGGATCGCTCTGGCCTGTTCCACTCTCTCCTTGTCGACGACGCCGGTGTAGTGGGACCAGGAATCCATCGGGTGGATGGCCGGGTACTTACGGGCGTCGGAACGCTCTCTGGAGAGGCCGTGGAAGGCACCGACGACCTTCAGGGTCGCCTGGGTGACCGGTTCCTCAAAGTTGCCGCCGGCCGGAGAGACGGTGCCGCCGATGGTGATGGAGGCGAGCCTGCCATCCTTCAGGCGGACCTTGCCGGCGCGCTCGTAGAAGGCGGCGATGGTGGATTCGAGGTAGGCAGGGAAGGCTTCCTCGCCCGGGATCTCCTCCAGTCTGCCGGACATCTCACGCATGGCCTGTGCCCAGCGGCTCGTGGAGTCCGCCAGCAGCAGGACGTCGAGGCCCATCTGCCTGTAGTATTCCGCCAGGGTGACCGCAGTGTAGCAGGACGCTTCACGGGCGGCGACCGGCATGGAGGAGGTGTTGCAGATGATGATGGTACGCTCCATCAAAGAGCGCCCGGTCTTCGGGTCCTCCAGCTCCGGGAACTCGGTCAGCACTTCGACGACTTCGCCGGCGCGCTCGCCGCAGGCGGCGACGATGACGATGTCCGCCTCCGCGTTCTTGGCCTCCAGGTGCTGCAGTACCGTCTTGCCCGCGCCGAACGGGCCCGGCACGCAGAAGGTGCCGCCCTTGGCGACCGGCAGGAAGGCGTCGATGCAGCGGATCTTGGTGACCAGCGGTTCATCCGGACGGAGACGCTCGGCGTAGCACTTCACCGGCTGCTTGATCGGCTGGGTGAAGACCATGCTCAGTTCCTTCTCCTCGTCCTTTTCGTTTTTGATCACGCAGATCGTGGCCCTGACGTTATAGGAGCCTTTCTCTACGATGGACTTGACGGTCCAGACTCCCTTCAGCGTGAACGGCACCATGATCTGGTGGGTGAAGATCCCCTCCGGAACGCTGCCGATGGTGTCGCCGGCGACGACGGTGTCGCCGACCGCCACGGCCGGGGTGAACTCCCAATCGCGGTTCGGGATCGGATCCAGATAGACGCCTCTCTTCAGGAAGAAGCCGCACTGCTCGGCAAGATCCGGCAGCGGGTTCTGGAGGCCGTCGTAGACCTGGGTCAAAAGGCCAGGCCCGAGTTCTACGCTCATCAGCTCGCCGGTGAATTCCACCGGGTCGCCGACCTTGATGCCTTCGGACATCTCGTAGATCTGCATACTGGCTTCGCCATTGTTGATCCGGATGACCTCGCCCTTCAGGCGCTGGTCACCGACGATGACGAAACCCACTTCGTTTTTACGAACGGAGCCCTGGAAACTGACTTTGATCAGGTTTCCGTTGACTCCTGTTACTCTTCCGGTTAAAGTTTCCATTCAACATCTCCCATTATAAGCGATAGACCCGCTGCTGGACTTCTTCGAACAGATGCCTGAATTCCGACTGCCCCTTCTCTTTCTCGAAGCAGCTCTTGCGCTCCAGCAGTTTCAGCTTGACGGCATATCCGAACAGTACGTAATCATCAAACATATGCATGCCTACCAGCTGGTCCAGAAGCTCGAACTCGTAATTGAGCAGGATCTGTTCCGATTCCAGCGGATTCCTGGCGGCCAGGGCGGCGGACGCGACCTGGGCGTTCATGCCGTCCTTGTCGAACCCGGCAGGGTAAGGCTTTCCCATGGCCAGACTCCGCTGCAGATTCAGCTCCTTCATCAGAAGTCCGTAGGTGGACGCCCATTCCTTCAGGAGCGGTCCCTCGGAAGACGACAGGGTCAGCGTCGCAAGCCTCTGGTAGGTCTCTTCGCTGACGTTTCCCTGGCAGCAGGTGAGGAACTCCTCGTAGGTCATGGGCATGTCGCCGTCGGAATCCAACGTCGGCAGGCTCGATATCAGGTAGTAATAAGATGCCATACGCACCTCCCGTCAGATGTCGAGGTTTCTGAAATAAGGCCTCAGCATCTCCATGATCTCGTTGTCCGAGCAGTCAAAGTAACCGGATCCGTCGTTGGCGGCCAGCTTGAAGCCTGCGTGGATGCCCTTCGTCGGGCGCAGCACGAGACCTGCTTTTATCTCATCGGCGAGCTCTGCCTTCAGAGCGTCGGTGACTTCGGCTACCTCCGCCGTGTACGCGGTGACGTCCTCTCCTTCAGCGGCGGCGCGGATCAGCTTGCCCAGGGATTCTCCCTGCAGCGAATCCTGGACCTTAGCGGACAGGATCCGCTCGAAGGCGGACTGTACTTCCGCCTTGAAAGCCAGCATGGCGTCGCGCTTGGCCTGCTCGGAGCTGACGATGGCGCTCTCTCTGAGGATGCTGATTTCCTTTTCGGCGGACTCTAACTTGCGGGCCGCTTCGGTCTTCGCGTCAGCCACGATCGCTTCGGCTTTCTTCTTCGCTTCCGCGATGATGGATTCCGCTTCCGAGTTGGCCGCGTCGATTCCTTCTTTGCGAATGGACGAAACCAGATCCTGAATCTGTAATTCCATTATGCATTCTCCTCCTTGTTGATTTCGGTTTCCCTGCCTGCCGGGTCTGAGGAGACAGAGCAGAGCGGACTCCGCCTTCCCACCTTCTCCGCATACCGATAGTGCGGGCATGAAAAGCCTCTTTAAATTATAGTAATTTCCCACTTGTTTTTCAATAGCGGAATGCGTAATGTTCGGTATATTCGTATGAGTAATGTGCCTGCAAAGGCGTCATGTTTTGTTGTATAATAAACGTGCCGGACGGGGATCCGGCAGTGAGGAAAATCATGGAAAAAAACGACTATATAGAGATCAAAATCACGGACCAGGCGGACGACGGCCAGGGCATCGGCCACATCGACGGCCAGGCGGTCTTCGTCGCCGGCGCGGTCCTGGGAGACCGGGTCCGGGCCCGGGTGACCAAAGCGAAAAAGAACTACGCCATCGCGGAGGCGGAGGAGATCCTGGAGCGCTCTCCGCACCGGACGGAGGACGCCTGTCCGTATCTCGCGGAATGCGGCGGCTGCACCTACGGCGCCCTGGAGTATGAGGCCCAGCTGGCGCTGAAGGAGGAGCACGTCCGCCAGAAGCTCATCCGCCTGGGGAAACTCACGGACCCGATGGTCCGCCCGATCATCGGGATGGAAGAGCCGTACCGCTACCGGAACAAGGGCGTCTTTGCCGTCTCCGGCCAGTACATCGGCTTCAACAAAAGGGGCAGCCACTTCGTCTTCGACTGCAGGGAGTGCCGCCTTCAGGCGCCGCCGGCCATGGCGGTCGCAGCGGTGGTCCGGGAGTGGATGCGCACCGCGAACGTCAGGGGCTACGACGAGCGCAGCGGCAGGGGCCTCCTCAAGGGGCTGACGGTGAAGACCTCCTTCACCACCGGAGAGGTCATGGCGGTCCTGGATGTGGAGCGGGCCGCATTGGAGAAGGGCGGTGATTACGCCGGCCTCCCGCAGGCGGAGGAGCTGATCTACGCCATGGACGACGCGGTGAATGAGCTCGCGGTACCGGAGGGCGGACCGGAGTACAGCCTGGAGAGCGTGGCCCTCACCTGGACCAAAGAGAACGGTGAGACGGTGACCCGGACCCTGGCGGGCAAGCGCACCATCGACGATCTGCTCTGCGGCATGACCTTCGAGATCTCCCCACAGTCTTTCTACCAGGTCAATCCGGTCCAGACGGAGAAGCTCTACGGCCTGGTCCGGGAGTACGCGGGGCTCAAGGGCGGGGAGACCGTGCTGGATCTCTACTGCGGCGTGGGCACCATCGGGCTGACGCTCGCAGCGGCCGGCGCCGGCATGGTGCATGGGATCGAGATCGTCAAAGAAGCCGTGATCTCAGCCAATCGCAACGCTGTTGTCAACCACATTGTCAACGCACTTTACTATACAGGAAAGGCGGAGGAAGTGCTCCCGACGCTGGGGATCGGGCACGCGGACGTGGCGATCCTGGATCCGCCGCGGAGGGGCTGCGAGCAGTCCCTGCTCCGCACTGTGGCGGAGGCGGCGCCTGACCGCATCGTCTATGTCTCCTGCGACCCGGCGACCCTGGGGCGGGACGTGGCGATCCTGGAAGAGCTGGGTTACCGGTTCGTGGAGGCGACGCCGGTGGAC
>CADCOV010000182.1 GCA_902803185.1 uncultured Eubacteriales bacterium | reverse complement strand
GCCGACCACGCCCGCATTCTGGAACAGCTTCGGGACGCGCAGGCGGTGGTGTTCGGCTTGCCGCTCTATGTGGACGGCGTTCCGTCTCACGTGCTCCGCTTCATGGAGGAAATGGAGGCCTTCTGCCGCGAAAACGGCCTGAAGATCAATGTTTACTGTGTCGCAAACAACGGCTTCATCGAAGGGAAGCAAAACGAACCGCTGATGCAGGTGTTTGAGAACTTCTGCGCGCGGACAGGCCTTGCCTGGAGCGGCGGCGTGGGGATCGGCGGCGGCGTCATGCTGAACGTGACCCGCATCCTCTTCTTCGTGGAGATCGCGCTGTTGGTTGTAAATACCGTGCTGAGCGCGGTCAATACCGGCAACTTTTTCCCGAAGGACGCCTGGCTCAATTTCGCTGAAAGTGCAGCGCTGCTGTTATATTTTAACTTGGGCGTGCTGTGTTACCTCTTCGGCATGGGCAGGGCGATCGTGAGGGGAACGGCTTTCGGCAAGAGATACACCCGTATCCTGATCCCTTCTTTCGTCTTCATCCTGTTCGCCGACATTTTTTTCACGATCATCTCTTTGCTGCAGGGCGGCATCTTCCGCGGATGGCTGGCAAAGAAAGAATAAGGAGTTGGAGTTATGGTTGATTCTAAGAAAAATGACAAGGTCAAGATCATTACACTCATCGGCATGGCTGTTATGATCGTCGCGGTCGCTTTCAAAGCAGCGACATCCTCCGTGATTGCCGCCGCAGCGATCCATGCCGCCGGTCTGGCGTGTTTCTTCATCATCGAGGGCATTGAGAAAACGCCCGATGCCGAATCCGGACTCAGTTTCAAACGTTTCTTTTCGGATCTGAAGAAGCGGTGGGTCATCCCCCTGATCCTTTTCATGCTCGTTTTGTCCCCTGTCGAAATGCTTCTGAGCAAGGCGGTGTTCGGCAGCGCCTACATAGACCACGTACTGGGCCGACTCGATGTGCCGGGTCTCGACCAGCTTCCGATGCTGCTGCTGACCCAGGTCGCTTCCGTTCTCGGTGAAGAGATCGAATTCCGCGCGTTCTTTGTGGGGAAGGGTATGAAGCGCTTTTCGTTCTGGCCGGTGGCAATTGCCGGAGCTGCACTCTTTGCCGCAGCGCACTATGCCGCAGGCCCTGCGGGGGTCGTTGCGTGGGATCTTGGCGGTATCTTTATCGACGCGATTCTTTTTGCGATCCTGTACCGCAAGACCGGAAACTGCCTGATCAGCTTTATCCCGCATTTCCTGAGCAATATGATCGGGTTCTTCCTCGTGCCGATCCTGTTCGGGTAAAAAGGGACATGAACTGTATTTATCTTGTAAAGCACGTTGAGACGCCGGCAATCGATCGGACAGACACAAAAGAGGAGGTACTTGTATGAAAAAAGCATTCATTGGCGGAATGGCGTTAGGGGCATTTCTGGTATCACTGATCCCATACAGCGTTCAGACAGATGAGGAGACCGGTGTGGTCGAGATCCGCAGCCTGTTGTGGGCGTGGAGAAAGACTCCGCCGAAGGATGGAGAGGAAAAGGCCAGCTATTGCTTTGCCATTCCTCCGTCGGGACTGGACTATGCAGAGGAAGAAGATTAGCGCAGAGTATGCCGACATGGTGCTCGGAACGGACTGGAGACAGCAAAACCTCTGAAGCAGGTCTCCGGCTCCATGACACGATAAGGAGAGAATACACGAAAAAGCGGCGGCAGGAGCTGCCGCTTTTTGCGTCCCAAAGAATGTGGTATCATAGTAGCAGAACCTACAGATCAGGATCGGGACAGGAGGGGGAACGATGATACCTGTACCAAAGATATTCCGAAAGACCCGGACCGTGCAGAGGATCCGGGCGTATATGGACACGACCTTTAGCGAGGTCCTGCACACGACATTGAATCCGGACGGACCGGGGGCGGTGCGCATCCATCTCATCCCGCCGAAGGCGGAGGAGGACGCGCTGAACCCGAGCATCGCCATCATCAACGGCACGGACATCGTCCCGGTGAGCTTTGTCTGGGCGGTCATGCTCGCGGAGCTGATCCGGGAGACCAACCGGTTCGACGGGAAGGAGATCGGAGAAGGGGAGATCCGGGGCATCCTGGACCGGACAGTGGAGAACGTAAAGGGCATCATCCCTGTGTTCTCCCGCAAGCGCATCGCCGCTGACCTCGAGACCATCTACACCACGATCCGCCAGATCGCCTACCGGGAGCCGGTCACCACAGACGTGCACTACATGAGCATCGGGGACTACGAGGAATACATGTCCGCCCCGCACCGCATGGACGTGATGGTGAGCGCCATGACGAAGGGCGGGAAGTGGCACTGCAATCAGAAGTGCGTCCACTGCTACGCGGCGGGACAGCCGAACGCGGAGGAAGAGGAGCTTTCCACGGAGGAGTGGAAGGCGATCCTGGACCGCTGCCGGGCGGTGGGGATCCCGCAGGTCACCTTTACCGGCGGGGAGCCGACCATGCGGGAGGATCTCTTCGAGCTGATCCGCCACGCCCGCTGGTTCATCTCCCGGCTGAACACCAACGGCATCAAGCTGACGGAGGACTACTGCCGGAAGCTCCACGAGGCGGAGCTGGACAGCGTGCAGATCACCTTCTACTCCTGCGATCCGGCGGTCCACAACCTGCTGGTGGGAGCTGCGCAGTTCGACAACACGGTGGCGGGCATCGAGAACGCCGTCAAAGAAGGTCTCTCGGTCAGCATCAACACGCCGCTGTGCACCCTGAACCGGGACTATCGGAAGACCCTCGCCTTCCTGAAGGAGAAGGGCGTGGCCTACGTGACCTGCTCCGGCATGATCCTGACGGGGAACGCCGTGAGCGAGGACGCGGAGCGGCTGCAGCTGACCGGCGAAGAGCTGGAGGAGATCCTCAGGGACGCCGTCGCCTTCTGCCACGAGAACGGCATGGAGATCGCCTTCACCTCGCCGGGCTGGATCGCCCAGGAGGTGTTCGATGAACTGAACATCGCGTCTCCTTCCTGCGGCGCGTGCCTGTCGAACATGGCCATCACGCCGGGCGGGAACGTGGTGCCTTGCCAGAGCTGGCTGTCGGATCAGCCGCTGGGCAACATGCTGCGGGACGACTGGCAGGGGATCTGGGAAAGCCGGGCCTGCACGGAGCGCAGAAACTATTCCGCCGATCTCACTGGAGAATGCCCATTAAGGAGGTCCTGCTGATGAACAGAAGTGTAAGAAGATCCGCGAGACTGGTTTTGATCGCGGCGGTCTGTCTGATCCTCCTGCTGGCTTCAGCGGTCCCGGTGGCCGCGGAAGCGACGGATGAGATCCTGGACTTCACCATCACGGTGGACGTGAACGAGGACGCATCTTTGGACATGACCTACCACATCGACTGGCTGGTGCTCGATGATTCGATCGGCGAGCTGGAGTGGATCGACCTGGGCGTGCCGAACCAATACCACACGGACATCACGCCGCTGACCGACACCATCGACTACATCGACGACGAGGGCGATTCCCTCTCCATCTATCTGGACCGGCCGTACGGGGAGGGGGAGACGGTGAGCCTGGAGTTTTCCATGACCCAGGATCACATGTACCAGATCGACAAATTCACGGCGGGCGAGACGGTCTATTCCTTCACGCCGGCCTGGTTCGACGGGATGGACGTGGATGAGCTCACCATCCGCTGGAACGGGGAGAACGCCGGCGCCTGGCAGCCGGACTGCTATACGGAGGACGGGTATCTGGTCTTTGAGACCTCCCTTTCGGCGGGGGATCGGTACACCGTCGGCGTGACCTATCCGAACGACGCCTTCGCCTTCTCCGAGGACCGGCAGGAGGGCTCCAAGGGGTTCGTGCCGGACGGCGGTGACGATTACGACTACGACTATGACGACGGGTTCGATCCCATCGATATCGTCTTCGGCCTGATCGGCATCGCGGCGGTGCTGTGCGTCTTCGTGGCCCCGATCGTCCTGGTCGTCCTGTTCATCCGCTGGATCGCCCGGGGCGCGGGCTTCGGCTCGAGCCAGACGATGGGGAAGAAGATCATCCGCACCAAGATCGAGTACTACGATCACTGCCCGAGCTGCGGCGCCGGCCGTGTGGAGGGCAAGGACAACTGCGAGTACTGCGGCAGGAGCATGATCAAGAGCAAAGAGGTCCTGGAGGAGAGCCAGGTCAACGAACCGGAGAAATACAGGAGAAAGGGCACCTATCGGTACGGGGATTCCCCGAACACCTACATCCACGTCAACGTGATCAACGTGCCGGTGCGGTCCTCCGGCGGCTCCCGGCACTCCGGCGGCAGCAGCCACCGAAGCGGCGGTTCTTCCCACCGTTCTTCCTGCGCGTCTTCCTGCGCGTCCTCCTGTGCCTGCGCCTGCGTGTCCTCCTGCGCCTGCGCCTGTGCCTGCGCGTCCTCCGGGCGGGCCGGCTGCTCGGTCAAAGACTTCTTCAAGGAGAAGCTGCACGAAGGCCGGATCCGGGTGGAGAGCCGACAGGAATAAGAAGGGCCCGATATAAAGAATAAGGATACTGATATGAAACTCAAGAAACTCAACGCGGCCCTGGCGCTGCTGGCGATCCTGTGCATCCTGCTCCACGTGGGATACAGCGCCTTCGCCTACCTGACCTTCTACTACAACCCGGTGCTGAAGAATCTGTTCGCGGTGCCGTTCCTGGTGCTGACCTGTCTTCACGCGGTCCTCGGGATGACGATCGTGTTCACCCAAAGGAAGGGAGCCGCATGGACCTCTACCCGAAGCAGAACCGCAGGACGATCCTGCAGCGGACTTCCGCGGCGCTGATCTTCCCGCTCCTGATCCTCCACATGAAGACCTTCGCCCTGATGCAGGCGGCGGCGGAAGGGGGACAGACCCTCGTGATCCTGCTCCTCATCGCGGCGGAGCTCCTGTTCTTCGCTGTGGTCCTGACCCACGCGGCGACCTCCTTCAGCAAGGCCTTCATCACCTTGGGCCTCCTGACCTCCGAGAGGACGGCGGAGGCTGTGGACAAGGCCTGTTACGTCATCGGCGCAGTGCTGTTTTTGATCCCGGCCTTTGCCGTGGTCAAGGGGCAGATCGCCATGTTCCTCATGCATTAGGAGGCGGGACGATGAAGGATATGGAACAAAACAGCGGCAGACACGTGGTCGTGGTGGGCAGCGGGATCTCCGGGATGACCTGCGCCGTCCGGCTGGCGGAGCAGGGGATCCGGGTCACTCTCGTCTCCCCGTTCCCGTCGGAGCGGTCCCAGTCCGTCATGGCGGCGGGCGGGATCAACGCGGTCCTGGCGGACTGTGAAGAGGGGGACTCCGTGGCCTGCCACGTGGAGGACACCCTGAAGGGCGGCGGTTTCCTGGCCGGCCGAAAGGCGGTCACCGGCCTCTGCGAGGACGGGGAAACCATCATCCGCTATCTGGAGAGCATCGGCACGGTGTTCACGCTGGATGTGGCCGGGCGTCCCGCCCGGCGGGCCTTCGGCGGGCAGTCCCACAAGCGGACCTGCTTCTGCGGCTCCTCCACCGGCAAGCAGATCGTCTCCGCCCTGGTCATGGAGACCAGGCGGTACGAAGCAGCGGGCCTCATCACCCGCAGGCTCTGGAGCTGCTTCCACTCGGCTTTGATCCGGGAGGGGGTCTGCCACGGCGTGATCCTGTTCGACGAGAGCCGGGGCGGTCTGGATGCGGTCTGCGCGGACGCGGTGGTGATCGCCACCGGCGGGCAGAACGCTTTGTTCGGGAAGACCACGGGGTCGACCCAGTGCGACGGCTACACCGCCGGCCGGCTGTTCCTGCAGGGGGCGGCCCTCAAGAATCTGGAGTTCATCCAGTACCATCCGACGACCCTGGAGACCGCCCAGAAGCGGATGCTGATCTCCGAGGCGGTCCGGGGCGAGGGCGGCCGGCTCTTCTATCTGGAGAAGGGGGAGCGGGTCTACTTCATGGAGGACAAGTTCGGGCCCCGGGGGAACCTGATGACCCGGGACGTGATCAGCCGGGAGATCGACCGGTGCGGCCGGGACGTGTTCCTCGACATCTCCTTCCTGCCTGCGAAAGAGATCGACCGGCGGCTCCCCGAGGTCAGAGACCTTTGCCAAAAATACGGTGGGATCGACATCACCAGGGAACCGATCCCCGTGGCGCCGTCCGTCCACTTCTTCATGGGCGGCCTGGCGGTGGGCCTGGACCACGAGACCAACATCCGGAACCTCTTCGCCGTGGGGGAGTGCGCCTCCATCTACCACGG
>CADCOV010000181.1 GCA_902803185.1 uncultured Eubacteriales bacterium | reverse complement strand
TCTGCTGCGTCCTCATCGTCAAGCAGCCGAACCTGTCGACGGCGATCACGGTGTTCCTCATCGCCGTGGGCCTCGCCTTCGTGGCGGGCATGCAGTGGCGCTGGATCGGCGTGATCCTGGCCGGCAGCGCAGCGGGCGCTTACTACCTCACCTTCATCGACAAAGGTTACTGGCACCAGCGGGTGGTCAGTTTCACGGATCCTTTCGCGGATGCGCTGGGGGAGGGCTTCCAGGTGGTCCAGTCCCTGCTGGCCCTGGGGACCGGCGGCGTGTTCGGCCTGGGATTGGGCAAGAGCGTGCAGAAGAACCTGTACCTGCCTGAGCCGCAGAACGACTTCATCCTGGCGATCATCGGCGAGGAGCTGGGGTTCGTCGGCATCGCGGCGCTGCTCATCATCTACGCTTTGACCGTCTGGCGCATCTTCTACATCGCCATGCGGGCGAAGGACGATTTCGGCATGCTGCTGGCCGCGGGCGTGGGCATCATGATCGGCGCCCAGGTCGTGCTGAACGTGGCGGTCGTGACCTCGTCCATGCCGCCGACGGGCATCGCCCTGCCGTTCGTCAGCTACGGCGGCAATTCCCTGTGGATCCTGATGGCTTTGATGGGCATGGTGCTGAACATCTCGCGGCAGCCGCAGTACGCGGAGGAAGAACAGCCGGAGGGAAAGGGGCTTGCGGGCGCGCGGGCCTAGGAGGAGATCGGTTTGAGAGTGATCATGACAGGCGGCGGCACCGGCGGGCATCTGTACCCGGCGCTGGCCATCGCGGAAAAGATAAAAGAGAGAGAGCCGGATTCGGACATCCTGTTTTTGGGTGAGGCCGGCGGGATGGAGTCGGAGATCGTGCCGAAGAACGGCTACGCCTTCCGGGCGGTCCCGGCCCGCTGGTTCTACAGGGAAGAGGGCTTCTGGTACACGGTCAAGGAGTTTTTCAAGGCCTCCAAGGCGACGCTGGCCGGGATCCGGGCGGTCCGGGGCATCGTCAAAGAGTTCCGGCCGGACGCGGTCATCGGCACCGGCGGGTTCGTCAGCGTGCCGGTCATCATCGGCGCCCATTCCCGCAAGGTCCCGTGCTACATCCACGAGCAGAACGCCCGTCCGGGCCTGGGCAACAAGATCATGCAGCGCTTCTGCGACCGGATCTTTTTGGGGATCTCCGGGGCGGAGGCGGCCTTCAAGGACCCTTCCAAGACGGAATTCACCGGGAACCCGGTGCGGGCGGCCTTCCTCTCGACGACGAAGGAGAGCGCCAGGGAAAAACTGGGGATCCCGCAGGGAGATAAGGTGCTCTTCACCTTCGGCGGCAGCCTCGGATCGAAGGCGATCAACGATATCGCCTGGGATTACGCGAAGCGTATTGCCGGAAAGGAAGGCTATACTCTGCTGTTTGGCACCGGCAACCGCTGGTACGACGGCGTCCTCGCCCAGGCGGAGGAGGAGGGCGTCAAAGGAGACAACATCCGCATCTATCCTTACATCGAGGACATGCCGAATTACATCGCCGCGGCGGATCTGGTGGTCTGCCGGTCAGGCGCGCTGTCGATGGCGGAGGTCGCCGTCACGGGCAGGGCGTCGGTTTTGATCCCGTATCCATGGGCGGCGAACGATCATCAGTACTATAACGCGAAATCCATCGCCGACGCCGGCGGCGCCCTGCTGTACCGGCAGGAGGAGGTGGAGCCGGAGAAGCTGGTGGACGAGATCTTCACGCTTCTCGAGGATCCTGAGCGCCTTGCCGCAATGGGCGAAGCCGCCAAGGCCGCCTGCCCGGCGAACGCGACGGACCGCATCTACGAAGGAGTCACCCGTGGCTGACAGAGGACTGGAAGGCATCCAATTCAAGGAGATCGACCGGGAACGGAAGGTACACCGCAAGAAGCATTACTTCCTGCGGTTCCTTGCCGTGGCAGCGGTGGCGGCGGCGGTCTACTTCTTCCTCCGCTCCTCCTACTTCTCGGTCAAGCACTTCGAGGTGGAGGGCAACAGCTACTACACCGACAAGGAAGTCCTGGCGATGGCCAAGGTCAGCGAAGGGGAGAACATCATCTTCGACACGAAGCTGTCGGAACTGGAGGACAATCTCCTGAAGGACCCGTATTTCCGGGAGGTCGAAGCCCATCGGAAACTACCTTCTACCATAAAGTTTACAATCACCGAGAGAACCCAGACGGCGGCCGTGAAGTACGGCGACAGCTACATCGTCATGGACGAGGACGGCACCGTCCTCCGCCGGACCGACATCATGCCGGAGATCACCCTGCTGACGGGCCTCACCATCAGCAAGATGAACGTGGGGGAGAAGCTCGAGGCGGAGGAGGCCACCTCCCTGTCCGTCACCCTGAGGATGCTGGACGCCATGCGGGAGGGGGACATCTACTTCAAGAAGATCGACGTCTCCAAGGTCATGATCCGCTGCTACATCTACGACACCTTCCTCGTCAAGGGCACGCCGACGGAGATCCTGGCGGCGATCCGCTCCGGCGAGCTGCAGAAGGTGGTGGCCACCCTGTTCGCCCAGGACATCAGCCGGGGCACGATCAAGATGGGCGGCTCCGATTACATGTCCTTCTCGCCGGACATCGACAGCGACTGAGAACGAAGCATTGCGCACCGCACCGGGACCCCGGTGCGGTTTTTCATTTCCGGCGGTTTACCCGCGTGTTCTCGTGATCCTCGATCCCGGCGCCGGGCCGGAAGGGGCTCCGTCCCGCTCCGCGCCTGCAGCCCGCCCGATGCCGCCCGCCGGCTGCATTCTTCCCCTGCGGGCACATTATGTAAACCCAGCAAAACCAGCGCTTTCAGATAAAATAAAATGTGTAAAATACAGGGTAAATTACACAGAAAAAGTAATGCAATTACACCGTTAGTATGATAAAATAGGTCTATCATTGCGTGATTAGGAGGCGTACGATGCTGCAATTCGAAACACAGAAAGATAACGGGGCTGTCATCAAGGTCATCGGCGTAGGCGGCGGTGGCTGCAATGCAGTCAACAGAATGATAGAGTCCGGACTCAGAGGCGTCCAGTTCATCGCCTGCAACACCGATCAGCAGGCCCTGAACCGCTGCGCGGCTGAGACCAAGATCCAGCTCGGCGAGAAGCTGACCAAGGGTCTGGGCGCCGGCGGCAACCCGGAGGTCGGACAGAAGTCCGCCGAGGAGACCATCGACCACCTCTCTGAGATCATCGAGGGCGCCGACATGGTGTTCATCACCGCCGGTATGGGCGGCGGCACCGGTACGGGCGCTGCGCCGATCATCGCCAAGGTCTCCAAGGACATGGGGATCCTGACGGTCGCCGTCGTGACCAAGCCGTTCACCTTTGAGGGACGCAAGAGAATGAAACAGGCGGAGCTGGGACTGACCTTCCTCAAGAAGTTCGTCGACTCCCTGGTCGTCGTTCCGAACGACAAGCTCCTCGAGATCAGCGATAAGACCACCACGATGGTGGAGGCCTTCGGCATGGCCGACGACGTCCTGCGCCAGGGCGTCCAGGGCATCACCGATCTGATCTCCGACTTCGCTTTGATCAACGTCGACTTCGCGGACGTCAAGTCCGTCATGACCAACCGGGGCATCGCCCATATGGGCGTCGGCCACGGGACCGGAGAGAACAGAGCCAAGGACGCGGTCAAGGCCGCGACCGAGAGCCCGCTCCTCGAGACCTCCATCGCCGGTGCGAGAGCCATCCTGCTGTACGTCAGCGGCGGTTACGACCTGGGTATGCTGGAGATCAACGAGGTCGCCACGATGGTGGAGGAGAAGGCGGACGACGACGCCATCCTGATCTTCGGTGCTGCTGTGGATGAGAACATGCAGGACGAGATCAACATCACCGTCATCGCCACCGGCTTCGACGGCGAAACGGAGCAGGACGTCATCGAATACAGCCAGCCGTTCAAGGCGCCGGCCAAGAATGAAAGCGTCGAGTACGTCACCGAGGACGGCCTGACCGCCAGAGAGGTGACCCTGGGAGACCTGTTCGACGATGAACCGGCGGGACCGGCACAGGATGAGGATGAGGATTCCGGATTCGGCATTCCTCCGTTCCTCAGAAAATAACAATCAGCGGAGCAAGCCGGCGGTTGCCGGCTTTTTCGCAATTATAGGGACAAGCGGAATCTGAGGGCGAACGTGCGTTATCGTGAGATCACCTCGCAGGAAAACAGAACATTCAAGGGCTGGCAGAAGCTGCTGAAGCGCCGGTACCGGGAGGCCGAAGGCGCCTTCCTCGTGGAGGGCGAGGTGCTGATCCGGGACGCGGCGGCCAGCGGCGCCCGGCTCAGGGAGCTCATCCTCTGCGGGACCGCGGAGGACGCGCCGGAGTTCCCGGCGGGGCTGCCGGAGGACATCCCGGCCTACCTGCTGGCGCCGGCCCTCTACGAAGCGCTGACCCAGACGGAGCACGGCCGGACGGTGATGGCGGTCATCGAGATCCCGCACTGGTCGGAGGAGGACCTTTCGCCCCGGGGCGAGGGCGCCCGCAGCCGGGACCTGGTGGTTTTGGACCGGATCCAGGACCCGGGGAACCTGGCCACCATCATCCGCACGGCGGACGCGGCGGGTTTCGGCGGCGTGCTGGTGCTGAAGGGCACGACAGACGTCTACTCCCCGAAGGCGGTCCGGGCGGCGGCGGGTTCGATCCTCAGGATGCCTTTGGTCTTCCTGGAGGGGCCGCAGGCACTGTTCGAACTGGCGGAGCGGCTCGGCCTCACCACCGTGGCGGCCGGACTCAGCCGGGCGGAGGAGCTGGGAGAAGCCGACCTCTCGGCGCCGGTGGCTTTGGTCATCGGAAACGAGGGACGGGGCGTGGCTCCGGAGATCCTCGAGAAGGCGGACAAGGTCGTGAAGATCCCGATGTATGGGCAGATCGAGTCCCTGAACGCCTCTGTGGCTGCGGGCATCCTGATGTACGAGTGCGTCAGGCAGAAAAAAGACAGATAAGGATCTGGCGATCCATCAATAGACACGAAAGAGGTTTACCAACATGCAGGAAAATTTGAGCAAGATGTTAGAGGAAGCGAAGGCGCAGCTCAAGGCTGCCACCTCCGAGAAGGATACGGAAGACATCAGGATCCGCTTCCTCGGCAAGAAGGGACAGATCACCGAAGTGCTGCGCAGCATGGGCAAGCTCTCTCCGGAGGAGAAGAAGGAGCTGGGCCGCGCCGCCAACGAGGTCAAGGAGCAGATCACAGCTGCGCTGACCCGCAGGGCCGATGAGCTCAAGGCCAAGGCCAAGGAGGCAAGGCTGAAGGCGGAGACCCTGGACGTCACCGAGCCGGCAGCGGAAGTGAAGATCGGCGTCAAGCACCCGATCACCCAGATCATCGAAGAGGTCACCGAGTTCTTCGAGTCCATGGGGTACTCCGTCTATGAGGGACCGGACGCGGACACAGTGTTCAACACCTTCGACGGCCTGAACGCGCCGCCGACCCACCCGGCCAGAGACATGACGGACACCTTCTACATCACGCCGGACAACGTCCTGCGTCCGCACACCTCCTCCGCCGAGCTGAGAGCGGAAGAGGAGCTGCCTCTCCCGTATAAGATCGTCATCCCGGGCCGCACCTACCGCTGCGACACCCCGGACGCGACCCATTCCCACACCTTCCATCAGATCGAGCTGATGGTGATCGGTGAGGACATCACGATGGCGGACCTCAAAGGCACCCTGGACGGCATGGCCAAGAAGCTCTTCGGCCCTGAGACCAGGACCAAGTTCCGTCCGCATCACTTCCCGTTCACCGAGCCGTCCGCGGAGATGGACGTCAGCTGCTTCAAGTGCGGCGGCAAGGGCTGCAACATCTGCAAGGGCAGCGGCTGGATCGAGATCCTGGGCTGCGGCATGACTCATCCGCACGTCCACAGAGCCGGCGGCATCGACACCGACAAGTACACCGGTTTCGCCGCGGGCATGGGCGTCGAGCGGATCGCGATGCTGAAGTACGGCATCGACGACATCCGCCTTCTCTACGAAGACGACATGAGATTCATCGAGCAGTTCGAATAGGAGGAAGGCAAATGCTGGTATCAATCAACTGGATCAAAGATTACGTAAAACTCGCCGAGTGGCCTTCCGATAAGGAATTCTGCGACCGCATGATCATGAGCGGCTCCAACATCGAGACCGTGGAGGAGCTCGGCACCGGAATAGAGAACGTCAAGATCGCGAAGATCACCAGGATCGAGAAGCATCCTGATGCGGACCGCCTGCTGGTCTGCCAGTGCGACCTGGGCGAGCTGGGCACCCTGCAGATCGTGACCAGCGCTTCGAACGTCTACGAGGGCGCTTTTGTCCCTGTCGCCATCGACGGGAGCAGGGTCCCGGGACCGCTCCACGGCCAGCCGAAGGTCGAGGGCGGCGTCGTCATCCACGCCGGCAAGATGCGGGGCGTGGCCAGCGACGGCATGATGTGCGGCCCGCAGGAGCTGGGCCTCTCCGACAAGGTGGCGCCGATGATCTCCAAGGACGGCATCTGGCTGCTGCCGGGCGACTGGACCGAGTGCCTCGGCCAGAACATCGACGAAGCCCTGGGCATGAAGGACGCGGTGGTGGATTTCGAGATCACCCCGAACCGGCCGGACTGCCTGTCCATGCTGGGCATGGCGAGGGAGGCTGCGGCCACCTTCGGCGGCGAGCTGGTCTACCCGGACGTGGAGTGCGGCGGGACCGACGAGGACGTCAGAAACTACATCGACGTGGAGGTCCGTTCCGATCTCTGCAAGAGATACACCGCCAGAGTCATCAAGGACGTCAAGATCGAGCAGTCCCCGTGGTGGCTCCAGAAGAGGCTGATCGCAGCGGGCATGCGGCCGATCAACAACATCGTCGACATCACCAACTTCGTCATGACGGAGTACGGCCAGCCGATGCACGCCTTTGATATCCGGAGCCTCGCGGGCCAGAAGATCATCGTGGACGTGGCGAAGGACGGCGAGACCTTCACCACCCTGGACGGCACCGAGAGAGTATTGGATTCCACCATGCTGATGATCAACGACGCGGAGAAGCCGGTGTGCATCGCGGGCGTCATGGGCGGTCTGAACTCCGAGATCATGGAGGACACGACCACCGTCGTCCTGGAGTGCGCCAATTTCGAGGGCTCCTCCGTCCGCCAGACCTCCAAGAAGCTGACCCTGCGCACCGAGGCCTCCGGCCGTTACGAGAAGGGCATCGACCCGAACCTCTGCGATGATGCTGCGGACAGAGTCTGCAAGCTGGTGGAACTGCTGGGCTGCGGCAAGGTCGTCTCCGGCACCGTGGACGTCTACAAGAACCCGGAGAAGGCGCCGACCGTCAAGGCCAGAGTCTCCCGCATCAACAGAGTGCTGGGCACCGACCTCTCCAGAGACGTGATGGTGAAGATCTTCGAGAGCCTGGAGATGAAGGTCGAGGGCGAAGGCGACGACATGTACGTCACCCCGCCGACCGTCCGCCAGGACCTGCTCGAGGAAGTGGACTACGTGGAGGAAGTCGCCAGGATGTACGGCTATGACAACCTGCCGATGACCCTGCCGAAGACCCCGACCATCGTGAAGAACAGCGAGAGCTGGAACCTGCGCCGCAGGGTGAGAAACATCCTCTCCGGCATGGGCGCCGACGAGATCCAGACCTTCTCCTTCATCAGCGACAAGGACTTCGACGCCTGCCGCATCGATCCGGAATCCTGGGAGCGGGATACCGTCAAGATCATGAACCCGATGGGCGAGGACACCGCCGCCATGCGGACCATCCTGACCCCGGCCATGCTGGACGTCCTCTCCAGAAACTATAACCGCAGCATCGAGGCGGTCAAAGCCTACGAGATCGGGATCGTCTTCTCTCCGAACTTCGTGGACGAGAAGGCCCTGCCGTTCGAGAGCTACGATCTGTCCCTGGGCCTCTACGGCCCGAAGGAATCCTTCTTCACCCTGAAGGGCATGATCGAAGGACTCTTTGATGCCCTCGGCATCACCGGCGTCAAGTACGTGCCGGAGAGCGAGTACGGCGTCTATCATCCGGGCAGATGCGCCCGCATCGTCAAGACCGCGGAAAACGGCGAAGAGGTGGAGATGGGCATCATGGGCGAGGTCCATCCGGACGTGGCCGAGAACTACGGCCTGGGCCTCAGGACCTACGCCGCCGAGCTGTTCTTCGACCGCCTGCTGGAGTTCGAGAGCAGAGAGATCCACTACGTCAAGCCGCCGAAGTTCCCGTCGACCTCCAGAGACATCGCGATGATCGTCAAGGAGTCCACCCCGGTGGCGGAGATCGAAGCGGTGATCGAGGAAGCGGCGCCGGAGATCCTGAGAGGCGCGAAGCTGTTCGACATCTATCGCGGCGTGCAGGTGGGCCCGGGCGCCAAGAGCGTGGCCTACAGCCTGACCTACCGCAGGGATGACCGGACGCTGACCGACGAGGAGACGGAAGCCGCCCATGCGGAGGTCATCGCGGCGCTGAGAGAGAAGCTGGGCGCCATCATCAGAGATAATTAGTCAAGATCGGGAGGTCAGAGCGATGAGCAGAGTAACAGTCAAGATCTACGGACAGGAATACACGATCACGGGCGAGACCGGCGAGGAGGAGATCAAAGCCATCGCCGCATACGTGGATCAGAAGATGCACGAAGTCGCGCAGGTCGTCGCCGACAAGTCTGCCGGAAGCCTCGCGATCCTGTCTTCCATCAATATCACAGAAGAATTCTTCGAGACCCGCCAGGAAGGGGAGAAGCTGAAGGTCGAATACGACAAGCTGATGGCCGACGCCCGCCACTACAAGCACATGTGGGAACAGTCCAAGAAGACCACGCAGAACAGCAGCGATTCCCTCGGCGAGCTCCAGCAGCGCCTGCGGGACGATCAGACCAAGATCAAGGAGCTTCAGGACAAGTGCGGCGAGTACGAGAGCAACTTCTTCGAACTGCAGATGGAGAACATCAAGCTCAAGAACGAGCTTGACAAACTCAGGAACAGGTTATGAACCGAAAGGCACTTCAAACATTAGAATATCCTAAGATCATCGACATGCTGGCCGCGGAGGCGGGCTGCGAGGGTTCCCGGGAGATGGCCAGGCAGCTGGTCCCTTACGAGGATCCTCGCGTGATCGGCGAAGAGTTAAGGTCAACCACGGAAGCGGTTGACCTTATTGTGCGTAAAGGACCGGTGCCGACCGGGGGCATTTACGACATCGCCGGGAGCCTGAACTACGCCCGCATGGGAGGATCTCTGACCATGAAACAGCTGCTGGAGGTCTACACGGACCTTCGGATCGCAGCCGACGTGGTCAGCTTCATGAAGAGCGAGGAGCTGCCGGCCCTGCCGCTGATCCGGTCTTTGACGGACCTGGTCGTGACGGTGCCGGGGCTGCAGCAGGAGATCGACCGCTGCATCCTGAACGAGGACGAGATGAACGACAACGCCTCGCCGAAGCTCAGGGACATCCGCCGGGAGATCCGCCAGCAGAACGAGTCCATCCGGAACCGTCTGACCCGGATCGTGAATTCCACGGAGAACCGGACCTACCTGCAGGACGCCATCGTCACCATGCGGGACGGCCGCTACGTGATCCCGGTCAAACAGGAGTACCGCTCCCGGTTCCCGGGGATGATCCACGACCAGTCCAAGGCGGGGGCGACCCTGTTCATCGAGCCCCAGGCCATCGTGGACATGAACAACCGGCTCAGGGAGCTGGCCCTGGAGGAGGAGGCGGAGATCGCCCGGATCCTCGCGGAGCTCTCCTCGAGGGTGGCGGAGCACGCCAAGGAGCTGACCTATAACCAGAAGCTGATGACGCGGCTGGACTTCCTGATGGCCAAGGGCCGCCTCTCCCGGAAGATGAAGGGCGAGGAGCCGGTGGTCACCGGCGAGGACGGCGCGCTGTACCTGAGGAGCGCCCGGCATCCGCTGATCGACCCGGAGAAGGTGGTGCCGATCGACGTCCGGCTGGGCGGCGACTTCAGGACCCTCATCATCACCGGACCGAACACCGGCGGCAAGACGGTGTCCCTCAAGACCACGGGGCTCCTGGCTTTGATGGCCCAGAGCGGCCTCCACATCCCGGCTTCTTCCGAGAGCACCCTGCCGGTGTTCAAGGAGATCTTCGCCGACATCGGCGACGAGCAGAGCATCGAACAAAGCCTGTCCACCTTCTCCTCCCACATGAAGAACATCGTGGGGATCATCGACAAGGCGGACTACCGCAGCCTGGTGCTGGTGGATGAGCTGGGGGCGGGCACGGACCCGACGGAGGGCGCGGCGCTGGCCATCTCCATTCTGGAGCGGCTCTACGACGGCGGCGCGGTGACCATGGCCACCACCCACTACAACGAACTGAAGAAATACGCGCTGTCCACGGACAGCGTGGAGAACGCGGCGATGGAATTCGACGTGGATACCCTCTCGCCGACCTACCGGCTTTTGATCGGGGTCCCGGGCAAATCCAACGCCTTCGAGATCAGCCGGAAGCTGGGGCTGGAGCCGTCGGTCATCGACCGGGCTTCGGAGCTGATCGAGCGGGGCGACATGGAGTTCGAGAACGTGATCAGCTCCATCGAGGAGGATCGTAAGCGGGCGGCCGACGAGCGGGACGAAGCCGCGGCGGCGCTGGCGGAGGCGAAGCGGAAGCTCGAGGAGATCGAGAAGAAGGAGCGGGCCCTGTCGGAGAAGAGCGACAAGGTCATCGCCAAAGCCCGGGAGGAAGCCCGGGACATCCTCCGGGACGCCAAGGAGACCAGCCGCGTCCTGCAGAAGGAGCTCAGGGATCTCGAGAAGAACATGCCGTCCACCGAGCGGCGCAAGCGGTTCGAGAAGTCCCGGCAGAAGCTCCGGGAGGCGGAGGAAAAATACGCGGAGCGGGTGGTGAAGCAGGTGAACAGCGCACCGGTCTCTGCGGCTGACCTCAAGGTCGGCGACCGGGTCAAGGTTTTGACCCTGGGCCAGAACGGCTCGGTGCTCACCCTGCCGGACGACCGCAGCCAGGTCACCGTGGCCGTGGGCGCCATCAAGGTGAACGTGAACCTCGAGGACCTCATGCTGATCGGCGAGGGCAAGGAGCGGAAGGAGCCTGCGAAGAGCAGCCGCTACGGCAGCCTGTACAAGGCGAAGACTGCGGCCGTGTCCGCCAGCATCAACGTCCAGGGCGAGAATTTAGACGATGCGCTGATGGATGTAGAGAAGTATTTGGACGACGTTTACATTGCCGGCCTGGAGACTGTGACCATCATACACGGACGGGGCGAGGGCATCCTGAAGAACGGGATCCGGCAGATGCTGAGAAAGAATAAGTACGTGGCGAGCTTCAGCCGCGGCGCCTACAACGAAGGCGGCGAGGGCGTCACGATCGTGAAGATGAAGAAGAATTGAAGTAAGGAAGGGAAACATGATCGACTTTAAAAAAGAAATCGCTGGGCTGATCGCCGGCGCCGTTCCGGAACTGACGGCCCAGGAGATCGAGGATATCATCGAGGTCCCGCAGGACACGAAAATGGGAGACTACGCCTTCCCGTGCTTCCGGCTGGCGAAGGTGCTCCGCAAGGCGCCGCCGATGATCGCGGCGGGCATCGCCGAGGCCATCAAGGACGCGCCGCTCTTCTCCAAGGTGGAGCAGGTGAACGCCTACGTGAACATGTTCATCTCCAGGGAGGAGATGATCCGGGACACGGTGACGGAGATCCTGAAGGAGGGCGCTGACTTCGGCAAGACCAACGTGGGCGGCGGCAGGAAGGTCATCGTGGAGTACAGCTCCCCGAACATCGCCAAGCCGTTCCACATCGGCCACATCCGCAGCACCGTCATCGGCAACTCCCTGCACCTGATCTTTAAGGCGCTGGGCTACGACGTCTTCCGCATCAACCACCTGGGCGACTACGGCACCCAGTTCGGCAAGATGATCTGCGCCTACCGCCACTGGGGCAACAAGGAGGACGTGATCCGGGAGCCAATCAAAACGCTGCTGAGCTACTACACCAAATTCCACGTGGAGGTGGAGACCCATCCGGAGCTGGACGACGAGGCCAGGGCCATCTTTGCCCGCCTGGAGGCCGGCGAGAAGGAAGAGGTGGAGCTGTGGCAGTGGTTCCGCGAAGAGTCCCTCAAGGAGTTCAAGCGGGTCTACGACATGCTGGAGATCGAGTTCGACTCCTACAACGGCGAGAGCTTCTACTCCGACAAGATGCCCAGGATCGAGCAGGAGCTGGAGGACAAGGGCCTGATGAAGGAGTCCCAGGGCGCCATGGTGGTGGACCTGGAGGACGAAGGCCTGGGCGTGGCTTTGATCAAGAAGTCCGACGGCAGCTCCCTGTACATCACCAGAGACATCGCGGCGGCGGTCTACCGCAAGGAGACCTACGACTTCTATAAGAACATCTACGTGGTCGCTTCCCAGCAGACCCTGCACTTCCAGCAGCTCTTCAAGATCATCGAGAAGATGGGCTACGACTGGGCGGACGGCTGCGTCCACGTCCCGTTCGGCCTGGTGCGCCTGGAGGAGGGGACCATGTCCACCCGCCACGGCCGTGTCGTCTTCCTGGAGGACGTGCTGAACGGCGCCGTGGAGAAGACCAAAGAGATCATCATGGAGAAGAACCCGGAGGCCGGCGACGTGGACCGCATCGCCAGAGAGGTGGGCATCGGCGCCGTGATCTTCAACGAGCTCTCCAACAACCGGATCAAGGACTACACCTTCAAGTGGGAGCAGGTCCTGAACTTCGACGGTGAGACCGGTCCGTACGTGCAGTACACCCACGCCCGCTGCGCCAGCGTCCTGAGGAAGGCCGGCGACGAGGCGGTGGCCAAGGCCTCCGCGGAGAACCTGGCGGGCCTGGACTTCAGCAAGGTCGCCAGCGACGCGGCCTACGACCTGGTCAAGGAACTCTACGCCTTCCCGGAGGCGGTGGTCCAGGCCGGCGAACGGCTGGAGCCGTCCCTGGTCACCAGGCAGATCATCGACATCGCCCAGAGCTTCAACAAATTCTACCACGACGAGCACATCATCGTGGAGGACGAGGAGGAGAAGACCGCCAAGCTGGCCCTGGTCATCGCGGCCAAGACCGCCATCGCCAACGGTCTGGCGCTGCTGGGCGTCCACGCCCCTGACAGGATGTGACCCATGCGCTACGAAGGCGACATCTACCGCCCGCCCAGCGAGGCCTACAGCCTGCTGGTGCAGGTGACCATCGGCTGTTCCCACAACAAGTGCACCTTCTGCAGCATGTTCAAAGCCAAGCGCTTCCGGGTCCGCCCGGAGCAGGAGGTGTTCGAGGACCTCGAGGAGGCGAGGCGGTACTACCGCAGGGTGGACCGCATCTTCCTCTGCGACGGGGACGCCCTCTGCCTCAAGACGGACAAGCTCCTGCGGATCCTCACGAAGATCCGGACCCTCTTCCCGGAATGCGATAGGGTGGGGGTCTACGCCCGGGGCACCGACATCCTCCGGAAGACCGATGAGGAGCTCAAGACCCTGGTCGCCGCCGGCATGACCATCTGCTACATCGGGGCGGAGTCCGGCTCGGACCTGGTCCTCACCAGGGTGAACAAAGGAGAGACCCGCGCCCAGCTGATCGAGGCGGTGCGGAAGGCGGAGGCAGCCGGCATGCGGACCTCCGTCACCTTCATCTCCGGCCTGGGCGGCAAGGAGCACTGGCAGGAGCACGCCGTGGAGACCGGCACCATGATCAGCGAGATGGGGGCTTCCTACGTGGGGCTCCTCACCCTGATGCTGGACGAGCAGGCGCCGATCCTTCAGGAGATCCGGGAGGGCCGGTTCACCCTGCTGTCGGCGGAGGAGGTCGTGGAGGAGACCCACCTGCTCCTGGAGCACGTGGACCTGCCGGCGGAGCGGCCATGCGTCTTCCGCAGCAACCACGCCTCCAATTACGTTTCCCTGCGGGGCGACCTGCCGGCGGACAAAGACCGGATGCTGGCCCAGCTCACCCGCGCCATGGGAGACCGCAGATTATTGAAAGATGAACGGTTCCGGATGCTCTAGCGCCGGGCCGTACGATGGAGAATACCTATGACTGATGTACCAAACAACGCCGAACCGAAGACCTACACCGACCGGATCGGCGAGTATCTGAGACCCCACACCGACCAGTATATCTTCGACGAGCTGTCGGACGCCTATCTCAAGCGGACGGGGATGGCGGACGTGCTGACCGGCGTGCCGGTGCCGATCCGCAAGACGGAGATCACCGGGCTCACCAACGTCAAGATCGCCCGCAGCATGGCGATGATCATCGGCTGCGACCTGAACTTCAAGTTCCGGGACAACTACATCGCCTTCATCAACCGCTCCTTCGGCAAGGACTTCGCCAGGGCTTTGATCGCCGACGGCGTGGACGGGGCGGCGAAGAGCGACTTCGATTACGCCTGCATCTGCTTCCGGGCGGCTTTGCTGCTGGATCCGGAGAACGTGGACGCCCTGTACTGCTACGGCCGGGCCTGCAAGGACAGCTACGAGATCGGCGAGGGCGAGGAGTACGTGGGCCGCTACAAGGCAGAGGCCCTGGAGGCCTTCGAGAAGCTGACCCTGGCGGCGCCGGAGTTCGACATGGGCTTCTATTTCCTGGGCTACGCCTACCTGAACCTGGGGCTCTACCTCAAGGCGGGCCTCACCTGGGATGAGTTCCTGAAGCTCACCGCGGACGACGAGGGCGCGGAGGGGGACGAGAAGCAGAAGATGCGGGAAGAGGTCCTGGAGTGGAAGGAGAAGCTGGAGGAGCCGATCAAGATCGAGGCCGCCTACAACAAGATCCTCTCCGGCAAGTTCCAGGCGGGCATCGACGAGCTCCTGCCTTACACCACCGACGAGCGGTTCAACACCTGGTGGCCGATGTGGTTCTACCTGGGCACCGCTTACGAGAGCGTGGGCGACGTGGAGGAGGCCGAGCACGCTTTCCTGGAGGTGCTGCACTACTCCCCGAGCAACATCGACGCGATGAAGGAGCTGGTGGATATCTACACCTCTCTGGGCGACGAGCGCAGGGCGGAGAAGTACCGCACCAAGATCGGGATCGTCGAGCGCAACGCCGAGGAGTACCGGGCGGAGAAGGACAAGAGCTGGCAGTAGCCAATCTTTTACATTTAATGGTATGTGTATACTTGCAGAAGTCTGCCGCACCGGTGGACTTCTGCTTCTTTTTTTTGTATAATTAAGAGGTTAAGGACAAGGAGTTTTTATGCATAAGGTCGTTGTTTTCGGCGGCGGCACAGGGCTTTCCTGGCTGCTGTCCGGGCTCAAGCTGTTCCCAATCGACGTGACGACGGTGATCGCCGTCAGCGATAACGGCAGCAGCACCGGAGCCCTCAAGGAAGAACTGAATATCCCGGCGGTGGGAGACGTGGGCAAGGTCCTGCTCTCCATGGCCAACGCGGACGACGATCTCCTGGATCTCCTGCGCTACCGCTTCTCCCAGGGCTCCCTGGAGAACCATCCGATCCGGAACATCCTGCTGGCGGCTTTGATCGACCTGAAGGGGAACCTGACGGAGGCGACCCGCTACATGAGCCGGCTCCTGCAGATCAAGGGCACGGTGCTGCCTTTGACGGAAGAGAGGGTGGACCTGGTGGGCCTGGCCAAGGGACGGCGGAAGAAGAGCTTCTTCGGCGAGGAGGAGATCAGCCAGAACGTCCGGCATATCGACCGCCTTAAGTACGACCACGAGTTCAAGATCAACCAGGAGATCCTGGAGAAGATCGCGGAGGCGGATCTTTTGATCTTCAGCCCTGGCAGCCTGTACACCAGCATCATCCCGCACCTGCTGTCCGGTGACGTCAGGGCGGCCATCGCCTGGTCCGACGCGCCGATCATGTACGTCTGCAACCTGGTGACCCAGCCGGGAGAGACGGACGATCCGCGGGTCTCCAGCCACGTGGAGGTCATCAACCGGTACCTGAAGAGCCGGACGGTGGACTACGTGGTGGCCAACGACTCCCAGATCGACCCGGAGATCCGGGCCAGGTATCTGGAGCAGGAGGGCAAGGAGATCGTCACCATCGACGAGGAGCGGCTCAGGGCCATGGAGACCGAGGTGATCCCGGGAGACATCTTCCGCATCGAGGACGGACTGATCCGCCACAACGCCCTGAAGACAGCCTATATGATCTTCTCGTTCCTGATGGACCGGGAAGGTGACCGATAAACCATTCTTTCGGAGGAATAAGAGGTATGGGAAAATACTTTGGCACTGACGGCTTCCGCGGGGAAGCCAACGAAACACTGAACTACGAGCACGCGGTCAAGATCGGCCGCTTCCTGGGCTGGTACTACGGCGCCCGCCTGAACCGGAAGTCCAAGATCCTGATCGGCAAGGACACCCGCAGGTCCTCCTACATGTTCGAGGCGGCGCTGGTCACCGGCATCGTGGCCTCCGGCGCGGACGCCTACATCATGCACGTGACGACTACCCCAAGCGTCTCCTACATCACCCGCACCGACAAGTTTGACTGCGGCATCATGATCTCCGCCAGCCACAACCCGTTCTACGACAACGGCATCAAGCTGGTCAACAACAACGGCGAGAAGATGGACGAGGAGACGATCCTGAAGGTGGAGGACTACATCGACGGCATGAGCACGGTGCCCATGGCCGAGCGCGAGAAGATCGGCAAGACCGTGG
>CADCOV010000180.1 GCA_902803185.1 uncultured Eubacteriales bacterium | reverse complement strand
TCCTCTCCGCCGAGGAGATGCAGCCGGGCTTCCACGCCCGGTTCGACTGCCGGGGCAAGACCTACCGGTACGTCTTCAGCACCGGGGTGCCTTCGGTCTTCCGCCAGAAGTACTGCTACTTCGTGGACCCGAAGATGTGTGCGCTGCCGGAGGGAAAGCTGGACCTTACCGCCATGGACCGGGCAGCCGCCCTGTTCACCGGCACCCATGACTTCGCCGCCTTCCAGTCCGCCGGGGGAACGCCCCGGGAGACCACGGTGAGGACCGTGTTCGGCGCGGACGTGAGGCAGGTCGGGGCACCGGAGCCGAAGGGAGCGGGGACCGGGACAGCGGCCGGGGCAGACGTGCCAGCCGTGCCCCACGCCCAGCCGGGAGACTACGTCTTCACGGTCACCGGCGACGGGTTTTTGTACAACATGGTCCGGATCATGGCGGGCACCCTCGTGGAGGTGGGCCTGGGCCGGCGGGATCCGGAGGAGATCCCCGGGATCCTGGCCTCCGCGGACCGGAGGCAGGCGGGACATACGGCGCCGCCCCAGGGGCTGTACCTCGCGAAGATCTATTTTGACGCCCTGCAGGGGCAGGACGGGTTTGGAAAGGACTGACACTGATGAGCTACGATACCGAAATGAGGATACGTCCGAGCTGGGACGAATATTTTATGGAGGCCGCCGAGCTGGCCTCGACCCGGTCCTCCTGCCTGAGACGGCATGTGGGCGCGGTCATCGTCAAGGACAGACGCATCATCGCCACCGGCTACAACGGCGCGCCGCAGGGCCTGGCCCACTGCGGTGAACTGGGCGGCTGCCTCAGAGAGAAGTTGGGCGTGCCTTCCGGACAGCGCCACGAGCTCTGCCGGGCGGTCCACGCCGAGCAGAACGCCATCGTCCAGGCGGCGGCCATGGGCATCGGCATCGAGGGGGCGGACATGTACATCACCCACCAGCCGTGCTCGGTCTGCGCCAAGCTGATCATCAACGCCGGCATCAACAAGATCATCGTCAAAGAGGGCTACCCTGACGAGATGGCCATCAGCCTCCTCCACGAGGCGGGCAAGAAGGTCATCATGCTGAAGGACCTTTTGAAGTAGCGCTCTGGAACCTTGGAGTTTTGATTTGTATCTGGAACTGACACTGAAAAACCTGATACCTGTTTTTGCGGTGGCCCTTGTCGTCGCCCTTCTCATGACGCCTGTGAGCATCAGGATCGCCCATAAGATCGGCGCCATCGACGTGCCGAAGGACGACCGCAGGATGCACCATCGGGCGATCCCGCGCTTCGGCGGCTTTGCCATCTACCTGGGCACCATGGTGACTCTGGCAGCTTTTGAGTGGCACGATCCGAAGATCCGGGTCGCCATGCTGGGGGGCACTTTGATGTACCTGCTGGGCGTCTGGGACGACCTCAAGACCCTGAAGTCCTGGCAGAAGCTGATCGGCCAGATCGTCATCGCCTTCATCATGTACGCGATGGGGATGCGGATCGACCTGATCACCAATTACTTCGGGCAGGGACATCTGCAGCTGAACGCGGCGATGACCTTCCTCATCACCATGCTCTGGCTCGTGGGCATCACCAACACCATCAACCTGATCGACGGGTTGGACGGCCTGGCCGCCGGCGTCTCCGCCATCGCGGCCCTGTCCATCGCCTACGTCGCCTACATCCACGGCGCCAAGCTGGGCATGCCGGGCGTCTGCCTGGCCATGGTGGCTATTGCAGGCTCCTGCATCGGCTTCCTGCCCTTCAACTTCTCGCCGGCGAAGACCTTCATGGGAGACAGCGGGGCCCTGTTCCTGGGCTTCATGATCGCGATCCTGTCGGTGGTGGGCCCGCTCAAGCGCTCCACCTTCATCGCCGTCGCGGTCCCGGTGGTCGTGCTGGCGATCCCGATCTTCGACACCTCCTTCGCCATGATCCGCCGCCTGGTGAACCACAGGCCGATCATGGAGGCGGACAAAAACCACCTGCATCACAAGCTGATCGCCTCCGGCTACGGCCAGAGGAGGGCGGTCATCATGCTCTACGGCATCTGCGCCATCGCCGGCATGGCGGCGGTCCTGATCAGCCGGGAGCTCTACAAGGACGCCTTCGTCCTGGGCATGATCGCGGTGGCCTACCTCTACGTCTTCCTGACGGATCCGGCCCACAAGATGCCGCAGATCCGCGCCGTGAACATCGCGGACGAGGAGAAGAAGGCGGAGCGGCAGGCGAAACAGGCCCAGGGAAGCAGCCCTGACGGCGAAACGAGACCGGAGGCACCGGCCGCGGAGGATGCGGCGGCGCAGCCGGAGGAATAAAGGATATCCATGGCACCCAGACTGGACAAGAAACAACTGAACACCAAACTGTTCCAAATCGCCCTGCCGATCTCCGTGCAGGGTGTTGTTTCGGCTACGCTGGGAATGGTGGACGACCTGATGGTGGGCATGCTGGGCCCGACGGAGCTGGCGGGCGTCGGCGTCGCCACCCAGCTCACGATGATCCACTACATGCTGCTGTTCGGCCTGATCAGCGGGACGGCGACCTATATGGCCCAGTTCTACGGCAGCGGGGACATGAAGAACATCCGCAAGTGCATCGGCTTCGGCCAGACGCTGCTGGCGGCGGTGGGCGTGCTGTTCTTCCTGATCGCTGTGTTCCGGCCTCAGGAGGTCCTGGCCTTCTACACCGACGATCCGGCGGTGCAGGCGGAGGCGGAGTCCTACCTCAGGATCGTCAGCGTCCAGTTCCTGTTCCTGGCCTTCTCCGCCCCGATGGAGATGGCTTTCAAAGCCACCCAGCAGACCCGGATCCCGATGGTCATCAGCACCGTGGTCTTCTCCACCAACACGATCCTGAACTACATCTTCATCTTCGGCAAGTTTGGCGCGCCGGCCCTCGGCGTGGCGGGCGCCGCCCTGGGCACCGCAGTGGCCAGGGGCCTGCAGATGCTGCTGGACCTGCTCTTCTATCTGCGGAAGGGCAACTGCTTCCGGGGCTCCTACCTCTCCTTCTTCGGCTGGAGCGGGGAGCTGATCCGGCGGGTCATGAAGAATGCCTGGCCGACCACCTGCAACGAGATGCTCTGGGGCCTGGGCCAGACCATGTACGTGGCGGCCTTCAACCGGATCGGCACCCTGGACTACGCGGCCTATCAGGCAGCGAACTCCATCACCAACATCTTCGCCTTCGCGGCCTTCAGCGTGGGCGACGCCTCCCTGATCATGGTGGGGCAGAAGCTGGGCGAGGGCGACAGGGAGGGCGCCATCGTCGTCGCGAAGCACCTTCTCAAGGTGGGCACGATCTTCGGCAGCGGCGTGGGGCTTTTGCTCATGGCCCTGGCCAAACCGCTGTCCCTGCTGTTCAATCTGACCCCGGCGGGGCAGCACCTCACCTTCCTGATCCTTTTGATCTTCGGCCTGTTCATGGGCGTGAACCTGATGAACGGCATCCTGATCACCGGGATCCTGAGGGGCGGCGGCGACACCCGGTTCGCGATGATCGCCGAGTGCAGCTGCGTCTGGTTCGTGGCGGTCCCGCTGGCCTTCGCCGCGGCGCTGCTCTGGCACCTGCCGATCTACCTGGCGGTCCTTCTGACCAAAGCCGAGGAGATCACAAAATGGTTCATCCTGATGAAACGCTTCCGTTCTGAGAAGTGGGCAAATACAGTCATCACCGGCCTGTAGGCCGGCCTTATACCGGGAAGAAAGGCCATCGCTTATGAAGAAGAAAACGAAAATACTGATCTCTGTGCTCGTCATCCTGCTCCTGGCCGGCGCGGCCACGGGCCTGGGCCTGAAGGCGTACCACGACAGGCTGGTGCAGGAGGAACTGGACCGGCAGGCGAAGATGCTGGAGGACACCCGGAAGGATATGGTGGCTTTGACCTCCTCCATCCCGGTGGTGGACGTGATCCTGATCCCGGATCCGATCCTGAACCCGCTGACCGGCATCGAAGGCTATAACGAGGACGCGGTGGGCAAGCGCCCGGTGGCCGTCGTGGTGGAGAACTCCCCTGACGCCCGGCCGCAGTGGGGCATCGACGACCCGGAGAAGGCCCCGGACATCATTCTGGAAGGAGAGGTGGAGGGCGGCATCACCCGGACCCTCTGGTTCTATGCGGACTACACCGCGCTCCCGGACCAGATCGGCCCGATCCGCAGCGCCCGCCCGCCGTTCATCCGGTTCTCCGAGCTCTTCGACGCGATTTTCATCCACTGGGGCATGAGCGCTACCGGAGGGGGCTACGTCGGTGCGGACAGCGTCTTCTGGGAGGATGGTGTAGACCACATCAACGAGATGAGCTACGGGAACGGCGCTCTGTTCAGCCGGGACTATTCCAGGCCGGTCTCCTCGGAGCACACCGGCGTGCTGTTCGGCGCCGGCGTTGAGGGAGCCCTGAAGGATTACGGCTTCCGCACCGAGGTGGACGAGGACGCCTTCAGCACCTTCACCTTCAACGAGGAGCCGAAGAAGGCGGGCAAGACCACTTGCAACACTCTGGACATGGGGATCTCCTCGATCTCCTTCACCCACAGCTGGACCTATGACAAGAAGGACGAGTGCTACCACTGCAGCGACTACGCGACGGACGTCTCCCGCAAAAACCTGCTGGTGCTCTTCGACTCCACGGGCTACATCCCGAAGGCGAACTACCACGGCACCGGCTCCACGGTGGTCTACTGCGATTACGGCCTCTACGGCGGCACCGGCGTCTACGCCAGCCTGGGCGGCATGGCGGACATCACCTGGGCCATCGAGGAAGGCAAGCTGGTCATCCGGGACGAGGAGGGCAAGGAGATCGTCGGCCTGAACCCGGGCAAGACCTGGATCGGCTGGGCCTCCTCCAACTACGGCGGCTGGGCGCAGGCGTCCTGAGAGAATCGAATAGAGGAGGGGGTGTCTCAAAACCACGGGTTTTGGGCATCCTCTTTTTTATGTACGCATCTGCCGCCAGTGGCTTTGGCCCGCCTGGCCGCCGCGAGCTCCGCGCAAAAGGATCAAAACTGCAGGTTTGTACGTACATATTGCGAGAGATGGCGTCTTTGCACGGAAGCTTGCCGTTTGGACACTGTGCCATCCCGTGATGAAGGTTGTCAGTTTTGAAACAGCCCCATTCTGGCGGGGAT
>CADCOV010000179.1 GCA_902803185.1 uncultured Eubacteriales bacterium | reverse complement strand
TCGCCGTGGGCGCCCGCCGCCGGCTGGAAGGTCATGTCGTCCATGCCGGTGATCTCACAGAGATACTGCTTCGCGGTGGAAAGGACCTCCTCGCATCCCTCGACGGCATAAGCCGGGGCCAGCGGGTGGATGTTGGCGAAGCCCGGCAGGGCCGCCATGTCCTCGTCCACGCGAGGGTTGTACTTCATGGTGCAGGAACCCAGCGGATAGCAGCCGGAGTTCACGCCGTGCACCTGGGTGTTCAGTTCGGAATAGTGGCGGGAGAGGTCGACCTCGCTCATCTCAGGGAGCGCAGGGGCCTCCTCGCGGACGAATTCCTCCGGCAGCGCCGCGTACTCCACGTCGCAGGCCGGCAGCAGGTCGAGGTGCCTGCCGGAAACGCTTCTCTCGAAGATCAGTTTCATTTCGCCAGCACCTCCTTTACGATCCGGACCGCCTTGTCCAGCTCATCGCGGCTCACCTTTTCGGTGGCGCACCAGAGCACGCCCTCCTTCACAGGGAGGCCGCCCAGGATGCCCGCCTTCTCCAGGGCCGCCAGCACCTCGTCCTGCT
The DNA here is from genome assembly GCA_902803185.1 of uncultured Eubacteriales bacterium. Lineage (GTDB taxonomy): Bacteria > Bacillota > Clostridia > Peptostreptococcales > Anaerovoracaceae > Eubacterium_B. The sequence continues at coordinate 10,223 of CADCOV010000179.1, read as the reverse complement.
TCGGCAGGGTGGTGACGAACTCGTGGAAGAACGGACCGTCAAAGACCGGCTCCACGCCCTCGATGGCGGTGAGCTCCCTGCAGAGATAGTGGGCCTTCGCCATGGACTGGCGGGCCGCCTCCGCGAGGCCGGAAGGCCCCATCGCCGCCATGTAGACGCCGGCGGTCAGCGCGCACAGCGCCTCGTTGGAGCAGATGTTGCTGCTGGCCTTCTCGCGGCGGATGTGCTGCTCTCTCGCCTGCAGGGAGAGGACATAGGCCCTTCTTCCCTCGTCATCGACGGTCTCACCGACGATGCGGCCCGGGAGCTTTCTCATGTGCTTGGAGGTGGTGGCCATGAAGCCCAGGTACGGGCCGCCGTAGCTCAGCGGCATGCCCAGAGGCTGGCCCTCGCCGACGGCGACGTCCGCGCCGCACTCCGCCGGGCTCTTCATGATCCCCAGGGAGATCGGGTTCACGCCCATCACGTACATGGCGCCGGCCTCGTGGACCAGTTCGCCCAAGGCCTTCGCGTCCTCCAGCTGGCCGAAGAAGTTCGGCTGCTGCACGTAGAAGGACGCCACGTCCGCGCCCAGCATCTCCTTGAGGGCCTCGGCGTCGGTCCTGCCGTCCTTCATCGGGACGACGCGCATCTCTTCGCCGATGCCGTAGCAGTAGGTGCGGATGGTATTGATCGTATCCGGGTGCGCCGCGGCGCTGACCAGGGTGACCTTGCGCTTGCGGTCGCGGCACATGGACGCAGCCTCGGCGGCCGCCTCCGCGCCGTCGTACATGGACGCGTTGGAGACGTCCATGCCGGTCAGCTCGCAGATCATGGTCTGATACTCGAAGATGGACTGGAGCACGCCCTGGCTCATCTCCGCCTGATACGGGGTGTATGCCGTCAGGAACTCCTCCTTGGAGACGACGGACTTGACGATGCTCGGGATGTAGTGGTCATAGGCGCCGGCGCCGCGGAGGACCGTCGGGAATACGACGTTCTTCGCCGCCATCGCGCTGACCGCCCGGCTCACCTCCAGCTCGCTCATCCCGGAAGGGATGTTGAGCGGGTGGTCCAGATACATCTCCGCCGGCACGTCGCGGTACAGGTCACGATAGTCCTTGACCCCGACGGCCTCGAGCATCTCCCGGCGCTGTTCGCCGGTGGATGGTACATAGCTCATGCGGATCTCTCTCCTTCCGATCACTCCTGGTTGGCGCAGAACTCCTCATAGGCAGCTGCGTCCATCAGATCCTCGGTCTCAGTGACGTTCTCGACTTTGATGATCCAGGCTTCGTACGGATCCTGGTTCAGCAGTTCCGGGGCGTCCAGCAGCTCTTCGTTGATGGCGCAGACGGTGCCGGTGACCGGGCTGATCAGGTCGCTGACCGCTTTGACGGATTCGACGTCGCCGAAGGCCTCGGCGGCGACAGCCTCGTCGCCCACCTCAGGCAGGTTGACGAAGACGACGTCACCCAGCGCGTCCTGGGCAAAGTCAGAGATGCCGACGACGGCGATGCCGTCTTCCATGCGGACCCACTCGTGGGATTCGGAATACTTGAGTTCAGCTGGATAATTCATGATTTACCTCCGTTGTAAAAAGATGATCTATTCTTAAAGTGCCTGTTAAAAACCGATCTTGCCGGCGAACTCCTCGAGGGCCTCGTTGAAAGCGGCGTCGGAGAAGCAGTACTTCATCTCGGTGTGCTCGCTTCTCAGCTTCGCCACGTCCTCGGAGACGTCCTTGTTCCTCAGGATGCAGTCCGCCATCAAAGCCGCCAGCTTCGTGAAGTCCTCCTTCTCGAAACCGAAGCGGGTCATCTCGTTGACGCCCATACGGAGTGCGCCGGAGGCGGTGAAGCCCTCCTCGTCCGGGGTCGCCTGGTAGTTGACGATGATGTTGTTCTGCTCGAGGCGCTCCGCGATGTCAGCGCCCGCCGCATAGCCGACGGAGACGATGACCTGGTGGGTCTCGGTGTAATCGATGGCCGGATCGCCCGCGACGTCCAGACCCTCTGCCTTCAGCGCCTTCGCGAAGTGCTTGGCGTTCTCGATCACGTTCTTCTGGTACTCGTCCTTGAAGGTGTTCATCTCGTAGGCCGCCATCAGCAGTCCCAGCTGGGTGCCCAGGTGGTGGTTGGAGACGCTGCCCGGGAAGGTCCTGCGCTCGATGGTCTCCCACAGCTCGTACTTGGCGTCCGTCTCCTTGTAGTTGACGGCGATGACGCCCCTCTGCGGGCCGAAGAAGGTCTTGTGGGTGGCACCGGTGACGATCTCGGCGCCCTCTTCGAACGGCTGCTGGAAGTGCGGTCCCACGAGGCCAAGGACGTGGGCCATGTCGTACATGATCGTGGTCGGGATCTTCTGCTCGTCGACGAACTTGCGGATCGCCGCCACCGGCTCCTTGTGGAGCACCATGCTCTTACCGAAGATGATGAACTCCGGACGGTATCTCTCGATGACCTTCTTGGTCTCCTCCACGTCGATCTTAAAGATGTTGTCCTTGCAGACCGGGAAGTTGACCACGGCGTTGCGCTCGGTCACCGGATCGATGGCGATGTAGTCGTGGAAGGCGCCCATCGGCTGTGCGGACAGGTGGCCGCCCTTGATGATGTGGTTGTTCAGCACGTAGCCCAGGCGCTTCGCCTCATGCTTGCGGTCCAGGCGGTTCTTGTAGTCCATCAAAGCGGAGAAGACCGCCATGTTGGACATCTGGCCGCTGATGACGCGGGTCTCCACCTCGCTGCAGCCGAAGTATTTCTTCAGCTCTTCCACCGCCAGGCGCTCCACCTCGTCGATGAACTTGGTGCCCTGGTAATAGAAGATGTCCTTGTCGTAGAAGGAGATGACCTTCTTGTGCTCCGCGTAGCGGCAGGAAGGATCGGAGGAGCAGAACAGCTGCACGGCCCGGCTCGGGGTGTTCTCCGACGGGATCAGGTTGATGCAGTTCTTCTGTCTCCAGAGGTGGTTGTCCTCGGCCCTCTTCAGAAGGTCGATGGCCCTCTTCTCGGCCGGCTCCTCGGAGACCGGCTTCTTGGCGAGCTCCTTGCCGTAGAGCAGCGGTCTCGCGTACGGCGGCGCCATGACGCTCATGTGGCGGGCGGCGATGGCGGCTTTGATCCTCTTGCCGCGGATGTCGACCTCGACCACGTCGTCCGTCAGGATGTCGCTGTCGATGTAGCAGGTGCCGATGGCGCGCTTGCCGCTCTTCTCGGTGATGACGCCCTCCAGGCCCTCGCCCTCGACCTCATAGTACGGGACCATGGTGCCGCTGGTGATCCAGCCGACCTGCTTGCCGTCCTTGTAGACCGGCATGCCGGCTCTCATGACGCCTCTCTCGATCAGCGCGATCGGGCGGATGCTCCTCGGCAGGTCTTCGATGGAGGAGAAGTCCCTGTTCTGGATCTTCTTGAAGGCCTCATACTGCTTCTCGAGGGCAGCGCGGCCGACGAAATCGCCCTTCTGCGCCGCGAAGCTGACGGCGAACTTGGCCAGGGAGACGGCGAAGATCGGCATGTTCTTTCCGTCCGCGTCCACGCCCATCTCGTGGCCGTAGAGCGGCATGCCCGCCTCCAGGCGCAGGGTGTCTCTGGCGCCCAGGCCCGCCGGCTTGGCGCCCAGCTCGATCAGGCGGTCCCACAGCCAGACGGTGTCCTCCGTCTTCACGAAGACCTCGTAGCCGATCGGCTCGCCGGTGTAGCCGGTCTTGGAGATGCGGACCGTATGGCCCTCCAGGTCGATGGTGTTCAAAGCGTTCTTCATCGGCTCGGTGAGCTGCTCGCCGCCGGAGAGGACCATCAGGAGCTCCTTGCTCTTCGGTCCCTGCACGGCGATGGAAGCCCAGTCCGCGGAGATGTTGGTGATGGTGCAGTCGTAGTCCTTGACGATGGCCATGAGGTGGACGAGGTCCTTCTCGGTGTTGGCGGCGTTCACCACCAGCAGGAAGCGGTCCTCCTCAAAGCGGTACAGATAGGCGTCGTCGACGGCGCTGCCGTCCTCCGCCGGGATGATGCAGTACTGCGCCTCGTTCAGCTCCAGGGCGTCCACGTTGCTGGTCAGCACGTGCTGCAGGAAGGCGACTCTTTCCGGTCCCTCCACCAGCAGCCGTCCCATGTGGGAAACGTCGAACAGGGAGCAGAAGCTTCTGGTGTACAGATGCTCGGCCACAATGCCGGTCGGGTACTGGATCGGCATCTCCCAGCCGCCGAAGTCCACCATCGTCGCTCCCGCCGCCACGTGGGCATCATAGAGCTGTGTGCGTTTCAGTTCGCTCATAAAATCCTCCTTGCGCTTGTCCGCCGATGCCGCGGACAAAAAAAGTACAGAGACAGGCGGTCCTCTCCCGAGGACTGTCCGTCTCTGTTAGAAACCTGAGAGATTCCCCGCCCTCCGCGGCGGGTTGCCCCTTCGGTGGACAGGGGTTCCCCGTCCTTTCCAGAGCGTCGTCATGGCCCGATCCTTCTACCTGAGAGTTTCTTCCCCTTCGGTGCCGCGGTATCCGCGGTCTCTCCCGGGCCAGTCATCCGATATCTATTCGATTATGCGGCACGAAAAACCAAAAGGGCTTTCCGTCCCCTCTATAATCTACCATCCGGATGCGGTTCCTGCAAGCAGAAATTAGCCGGCTAACTGACTGAAATCTTCCGTCACGCCTTGGAGTAGGCGGTCTTGACGGAGACGCCTTCGAGCTTCCCGAGCTTTCCGGTCATGGCGCTGATGGCGTCCGCCGGCGCGTCCATCGCCACGGAGATCAGGTTCACCTTCTTCTCCCGGTACGGGATGCCCATCCGGCCGATGATGTACTGGCCGTACTCGTGGAGGATGTGATTGATCTCCTCCGCGCTGTCGAAGTCCTCTACCACGATGGCGACCACCGCGATCCTCGTCTCTTCCATGTCTTGCCTCCTGTCTGTCATCCTTCGTCGTCCGCGAGGTGCAGCGGGATGATGGAGGTGTACCTCCTGCCGCCGATCTCCCGGTCCTCCATGAAGATCTCCACCCCGAAGGCCCGCTTCATGTGGGCCGGCGTCAGAACCTCCTGCGGCGTGCCGAAGAGCCCGCCGCCGTCCCCCGTCATCAGCAGGGTCCGGTCGCTGACCGCCGCCGCGTGCTCCGGATAGTGGGTGTTGAACAAAATGGTGAGGCCCCTCTCCCGGCTCAGCCGCTCGATGAGCTCCATCACCACGAGCTGGTTGCGGAAGTCCAGGCCGGTCTCCGGTTCGTCCATGACCAGCATCTCCGGCTCCGCCGCCAGGGCTCTCGCGATCAAAGTGAGCTGCAGCTCGCCGCCGCTGATGGCGGCGCAGCTCTTGTTTCGGAGGGCGGTGACGCCCGCCGCCTCCATGGCCCTCTCCGCCGCCTCCCGGTCCGACCGGCCCGGCTGGCGGAACAGCCCCAGATAGGCGGAGCGGCCCATCAGCACCGTCTCCTCCACCGTGTACGGAAAAGCCTGGGCCCTGCCCTGGGGCACGTAGGCCGCCCGCTTCCAGAATTCCTTCGCGGGGATCTCCCCGCTGCCCTGCCCGTCGATCAGCACCCGGCCGCCCTCCGGCTTGAGGAAGCCCAGGAGGCACCGGAGCAGGGTGGTCTTCCCGGCGCCGTTCGGCCCCAGGACGGAGAGGATCTCCCCCGCCTCCGCTTTGATGCTGATATCCCGGAACACCGGGCTGCCCTTCGGATAGGAGAAGGTCAGGGCTTCTGCTTCGAATCTCATCCCCGTATCCCTCCTGTCTTTCTCAGCACCGCGATGAAGACCGGCGCGCCGATCACCGCCGTCAGGATCCCCACCGGGATCTCCGCTTCGGTGGCGCAGCGGGCCACCGTATCCGTGGCCAGCATGAACAGGGCGCCTCCGGTCAGGGACGCCGGGATCACCCGGCTGTTGTCGTTGCCCAGCACCATCCGGGCGATGTGGGGCACCAGGAGCCCCACCCAGCCGATGACGCCGCAGAGGGCCACCGCAGCCGCCGTGACCGCGGAGGCCGCGAAGATGACCAGGCCCCGGGTCAGCGGGAGATCCACGCCCAGGGATTTCGCCTCATCCTCGGAGAGGGAGAGGGCGTTCAGCCGGTGCCGGAGCAGGACCAGAAGCGCGGTCCCGCCGCCGATCAGCGGCAGCCCCAAAAGCAGGGCCCGCCTCGTGGCGCCGGAGAAGCTGCCCATCAGCCAGAAGGTGATGACCGGCAGCACGTCCTGGGGATCCGCCACGTATTTGACCAAAGTGGTGAGGGCGGAGAACAGGGAGCTGATCACCAGGCCTCCCAAGACCACCATGATCATGGACGGCCGGCCGTCGCCCGCCGCCCTTCTCGTCACCAAAAACACCAGAAGCACCGCCCCGATGCCGAAGGCGAGGGCGGCGAACTGTACGCCGAGGGAACCGGCTCCCAGCAGGATCGCCAGGGCGGCGCCGAAGGCGGCGCCGTTGGCGGTGCCCAGGGTATCAGGCGTGGCCAGCGGGTTCCCGAACAGGCTCTGGAACGCCGCGCCCGCCACCGCGAGGCCCGCCCCCACCAGCATCGCCAGCAGGATCCGGGGAACGCGGATGTTGAAGAGCACGGTATGGACGTTCTTCATCCCGCTGCCGGCACCGAAGAATTCTTTCCCGATCTCGGCCAGCGGGATCGGGAACCGTCCCGCGCACAGAGCCAGCGCCGCCCCTGCCAGGAGCAGGGCGGCGGAGGCGGTCATCCAAATGTAAAAGCGCTTTCTGGTATCCAAGGTGTCACCTTACTGTTGCCGCCCCTTGAAGGGGCGGCGTTCTCATCAATCCCAGCTTCCGGTCGGGTTGTTCGGCTTGAACATGGCCTCGACCTGCTCATCGGTCAGCTCGACGCCGAACAGGGTCTTGTAGTAATCCTTGACGTCGCTTCTGATGTCGTAATCCGCGAACACTTCCGGATAGACGGCCTGGGCCATCCACTTCAGCGCCAGCGGCGTGTCGGTGCTCGGGGTGTAGGTGCGGTAGGTGCCCATCGGCATCTTGTAGACTCTGTGATCCTGGACCGCTTTGACGGTGCTCCAGTCGTCGTCGCCGATGGCGTTGTCATAGAGATCCTGCGGCTGGGTCGGCGTGAAGTTGGTGATGATGATCACGTCCGGATCCCAGGCGTAGACCTGCTCCATGGTGATGACCGCGTTGGACTTCTCCGCCGCCACTTCGTTGGCCGCGTTCACAGCGCCGACGGCGTCGCACCACCACTGGCCGAAGAAGTTCACGCCGGAGGTGATCATGTTGTTCTCGTCATACTGGAACAGGAAGAGGACCTTCTGCTTGTCCTCGTCGGCGATGCCGGCGGTCTTCTCCTGGATCTCACTGTAGACGGCGTTGGCATAGTCGGCGACCGTCGCCTCAGCGCCTTCGGCTCTGCCCGGATAGATCTGGTCCAGCAGGGCGATCCACTCGTTGAAGGTCTGGATGGCGTCAAAGTGCCACTTGGTCGGGGAGAACCCTACGGCGGTGAGGCCAGCGTTCTCCAGCTTCTCCGCCAGCTCCGTATTGCCCGCGTTATAGTAGACCAGTTCCGGCTCCAGGGAGACCAGGGTCTCGATGTTCACGTCTTCGCCTTCCATGATCTCGGTATTCACGTTCAGGACCTCCGGATAGAGCTGCCCCAGGACGCCGGTCTTCGCGGCGGCCATGCTGGCCGGCTCCATGGCGAGGATGCTCTCGCAGGAGTCCAGATAGACCGTCAGGACGGACGGCAGCGGCAGGATGTCCAGGACGACCACCTTCTCAGGGTTCGTCGGAACGGTGACCTCGCGGCCGGCATGGTCTGTGACGGTAACTTCCTCCGGGATCTCCGCCGGCTCTTCCGCCTCTTCGGTATCCTCGGTCTCTTCAGCTTCGGTTTCTTCCACTTCCGGTTCGGAAGCCTCCTCTTTGTTCCCGCAGCCGGCCAGCAGCGACAACGCCAGCAGCAGGCTGAGGAGCAGGACAAGTGCTTTCTTCATGTCAGTTTTCCTTTCTTTGATAAAATGTTGACCGCATCGGAAGGCGCCGGTCCGTCAAAAACGAAAAACCCCGCCGGGTCTTCCGACGGGGATAGAATGCGCATGAGGGCAGGGACCGACCGGGTCCCTCCGGCTGCCTCTTCCATCTCCTTCCGCTCAGAGCCTCTTCACGGTCGGACCTTTCCGATGCAGCCCCTATTATATCCGATAACCTTCCTGCACGCAACCCGAAGTTTTCAGGCTGCCGGGTGATGGACCACGCCGGTGAAGAGCGGGATCCCCGCGCCGCTGTTCACGGAGAACAGGAACGGCCGATCCAGGGTGAACTCGATGTAGTGCGGTTCCCAGGCGCCCGCCGCCTCCATCATCATGACGGTGAAGGCCGCCGCTTCGACACCCTCTTCATCGATCTTGACACGGGCGTCGTGTTGTGCTTTGGACACGTAGATCCGCTTCTCGGACAGTTCGCTGAAGTCCGCCGCGTCCGGGGAGAACACGTCGGTGATCCCCAGGTCTCTCAGGTACCCGATCAGGTCGAACTCGCCGGTGACGTCGAACTTCGGGATCGACAGCACCAGGTCGCCGGACTCGTAGCCCGCCTGCTCCAGGTCTCCGGCCAGGAAGGCCACCGCCTGCGGATCCTCCATCAGATCCTCCGGCGTATACCCCTCTGCCGGCAGCATCAGGAGCATGCGGCCGCCGTCGGACAGCCTCTTCATCACTGCCGTGAAGTGAGTGCCGGTGAACAGGGTCCCGGATTCCGTCATATGCATGAACGGCACGGTCTCGTCCCCGCTCTCCGCGTGGAAGGTATCGTCCTTCGTCTCCTCCGCCGGGAAGGATTCCTCCCAGCCCGCCTTATAGTAGATCGTGGAAGCCAAAGCCATCACGATGTCCGGATCCAGCTTCAGGGCTTCGATCTGCTCGGTGAGGAGGCCGCCGGTCATCTTGTCCAGCCACTCGTGGAAGAGGTCATTGATCTCCTGGGATCCCATCTTGCCGCGATAGGCGTCGGCGAAATATCTTTCTCCCGCCTGCTGCAGAAGTTTTTCGTTGAACTCCCACTCATCCGACAGCCACAGGGAGTTGCCCAGGATGTTCTTGCTCTGGCCGTCATCCCGGTAGCAGGCCTGCCACAGGGCCGGTGCCTTCTCCTGCAGGTCCGCCAGGGAATCCGCGTGGAGGGCGGTGAGGATCTGGGCCTGGCTGTCCCCGCTGGCGATGTCCGCCAGCAGCGCCAGCGCGAAATAGACGTTCAGCGGCGAGTAGGCCCGGTTCTCCCCGTCCCCGATCAGGAACAAAGGCATCGTGTCCGCCGCGAAGGCCTGCGCCCCGGCGCCGTTCTTCTGCTGTGCCTCCATCCGCTTGTACAGGTCATCGCTCCAGGCCTCATACTGATCCCAGTCGATGTCCGATCCGTCCTTGGAATCCGCCATCGGGTCCCGGACCTGCTCCGGGAACTGGGCCTGCACCAGCGCCAGTTTGCTCTCCGGCTTCTCCACAGGCTGCTCTCCGCCGCTGCTTCCACTGGCGCAGCCGCTGAGCAAAGCGGTGAACGCCAGCAGCAAAACCAGCAGGACCGCAACGCGCTTATGTATATTCTTCTTCATTGTCGGACCTCCCTTTCTCGTCCCACACTCGGTCTGTCATGACCCCTTTACCAGTATACTACCGAAAACAGGAGGCCGGTCACATTATTTCTCCAACGCCGCGGCGATAAAGGCTTTGAACAGCGGGTGGGCCTTGGTCGGCCGGGACTTGAACTCCGGATGGTACTGGACCGCCAGGAAGAACCGCTTCTCCGGGATCTCCACCGCCTCCGCCAGCCGGCCGTCCGGCGAGGTGCCGACGATCTTGAGTCCCGCCGCCTCCAGGGCCTCCCGGTAGTCGTTGTTCAGCTCATAGCGGTGCCGGTGCCGCTCCGCCACATGGTCCGTGCCGTAGGCCGCCGCCATCCGGCTCCCCTCCCGGACCACGCACGGGTAGGCGCCCAGCCGCATGGTGCCGCCCAGGTCGATGTTCCCCTTCTGGTCCGGCATCAGGTCGATGACCTTGTTCTCGCTGGTCTCGGAGAACTCGCCGGAATCCGCGTCCGCCAGCCCCAGGACGTCCCGGGCGAACTCGATGACCGCCGCCTGCATGCCCAGGCACAGCCCCAGGAACGGCACGTCGTTCTCCCGGGCATAGCGGATCGCCTGGATCTTTCCCTCGACGCCCCGGCCGCCAAAGCCGCCCGGCACCAGGATCCCCGCGGCGCCGCCCAGGAGCTTCTCCGCGGTGCCCGCCGTCAC
>CADCOV010000178.1 GCA_902803185.1 uncultured Eubacteriales bacterium | reverse complement strand
TAGACCCTGCCGTTCGCTTTCAGAGCATCGTAGGACGAGCTCGAGAACTCGATGGTCGCGTAGGCCTGCCCGCCGGAGACGGTGATCTTGTTGCAGCGGATATAGGCCAGGCGGCCGGAACCGCCGGACCAGCTGAAGGAATCCGGGGTGTAGACGCCGTCCGCCAGGGTCGTTCCGGCGTCGACGACGCTCGTGCTCTTGCTGCTGTCATCCTGCCATGCGGATTCCTTGTCCTCTTTGTTATCGTTGCTGAAGGAGGTCTGCTCGCCGGAGGTGGCGCCGCCGCCCTCCTCGCCCTTCTTCGCGTCGTCCTTCTTCTCAGCGCTTTCCGCTGTGCTCTTCTCGCCGTCCTTGATCTTCACCGCGTCGCCGCTGTAGAATTGGATCCACTTGTCCGGGCGCCACGGGTCCGTGCTCGGGTCGCCATCCTCCTCGTACTTTCTGGAGTGCGGCGTGATGGCCAGCTTGGCGTCCAGCTTGGAGACCGGGATCGTGAAGGTGTAGTAACCGTTCACGATCTTGGCCTTGATCCACTTGGACTTCGGGGCCTTCTTCGCCTCTGCCGGGGTGCCCATGAACACGTAGTCGTAGCCATCGCCGGTGACGGTGATCGTGGCGGTCATCTTACCGTCCTTGACAGTCAGGATGGAATAGGCCGGATCCTGTTCTTTCGGATAGAGATAGAACATCTTCCGGTCGGTGGTGGAGAGGACCTTGTAGGTCCCGTTCTTCAGCGTCTGCTTCTCGGTCGGGGTCTTCGGTGTCTCAGGCTTGTCTTTATCCTTGTCATCAGACGGCGTCACAGGGTCCTTCGGCTCCTCCGGGTCGGTGCCGCCTTCAGGGGCGATGTCCGGCTCCCGGGATTCGTCGATGGTGATCTCATAGGTGTAGTTCACCCAGTGCGGCGCCGACATGGCGATCGTTCTGCCCGCGACCTTGACTTCTCTGTTGACCGCGATCGGTACCTTTACCGTCTGCTCCGAGACCGTGTAGACGTCCGTACCGTTCGTATCCGTCGCCGGATCGTACAGGGCCGGATCCTCGTCGTTGGATGCCGCCTCTCCCAGGTACATATGGGTCAGGTTTGCGCTGGATGTCTTGAAGACGCCAAAGGCCTTGCCGTCCTTCACCGTGATGCTCTCCAGATCGAATCTGGCCTTGCCGGTGCCGCCCTCAAAGGCATAGGTGAAGGAGCCGCTGTTATAGGTGCCGTCCTTCAAGTTCGTGGAGTTATCAAAGTCGCTCTCCGGCGTCTTCGGAACGTCGACGTTGATCGTGTACTGGTAGTTGACCCAGTGCGGCTCCGTCATCGCGACGCTGCGCACCGCGTAATCGGTCTCGGTACCGATCTTCACCGGGATCGTGACCTTCCGGTCTTTGATCTCATAGACGCCCGGTCCCAGCTTGTCCGTCGCCGGATCGTAGATTGCCGGATCCTCCGCGTCGGAGGAGGTGTGCGCGAGATAGATGTGGCTCTGGGACGCGCTGGAAGCGGTGAAGGTCGCGGTGGCCTTGCCGCCGCTGACAACGAGCTTGTCCAAGGTCAGCTTCGCCTTGCCCGTGCCGCCGGTGAAAGTGAACGTGACCGCGTCGCCGGTATATTCCCCGTCCGGGACGTCCGTAGAATTATCAAAATCAAAAGCGTCCTCCGGGGCCTCCGGGACATCGACGGTGATCGTGTACTGGTACTGGATCCAGTGCGGCTCTGTCATTGCGACAGAACGCACCGCGCAGTCGGTCTCCGTCCCGATCTTGACCGGGATCGTCACCTTCCGGTCTGTGATCTTGTAAACGCCTGCCGCCATCGTGTCCGTCGCCGGATCGTAGATCGCCGGATCATCATCCTGAGATGCCGTGTGGGAGAGGTAGACGTGGGTCATGTTCGCGCTGGAAGCGGTGAACGTGGCCGTCGCCCGGCCGCCGCTGACGGTGACCTTGTCGACGGTCAGTTTTGCCTTGCCGGTGCCGCCGGTGAAGGTGAAGGTGACCGCGTCTCCCGTGTACTCGCCATCCGGGATGTCCGTGGTATTGTCAAAGGAGAAGGATGCCGCCGGTGCCGCCTTGACCGCAGGGGCTTTCGCCTCCTCGGCCTTCTTGCCCTCGGATCCTTCTTCTGTCGTTTGCTTCTTTTCTGCCGGTGCCGCCGCAGCCTTGTTCGCTTTCGCAGGCGCCTCCACCTTAGGAGCCGCTGCTTCCTCGGCTGCCTGCGGCTTCTCTTCCGCAGCTTCCGCCTCGGCGATCGCTGTCTCCGCAGTCTCTGCCTCCGGTGCCGCAGCGGTCTCCGCCGCTTCCTCCGCAGCCTCATTGACCACCTCTGCAGGCACCTCCACAGGAGCTTCTTCCGCTTCCGCCGGTGTCTCCGCCGGGAGGACCTCCTCGGCCGGGGCCTCCTCCGCTGTCTCTTCCTCTACGGCAACGCTCTCCGTTACAGCCGGATCTTCCGCGGCAGGCAGCGCCTCCGCAAAGCAGTATCCCGACTGGGTCATGAACAAAGCGGCTGCCAGGATCACTGCGCTGATTCTTGTTCTCATGTTGCCTTTCATAGTCTGTTTCCTATCCTTGTTTCAAAAACGATGAAGACAGGAAGCCGGATCTACCGGCCTCCTGTACATGATTCTACCATACCTGCTGCAGGTATCTCCCTATAACTTTACTTATTTTTTGGTCGTGACGGTGAACACGTCGTCGCTCCAGCTGGAGTAATAGGTGCCGCTGCTGGTCTTTCTGTAGGTGCGGATGCGGACGTAGTACTTCTTGCCGCCCTCGATGCCCTTCCAGACGCTCTTGTCGATCGTGTAGGAAGTCGTGTTGTATCCCGCGACCATCTTGGTGTGGTTGTTGGTCTTGAATTTCGAATCGGTGGACCACTGGATCTGATAACCGGTGATCGTCGCCGTCGACATCTTGGTGGCCTGCTTCTTCCAGGTCACGGTGAAGGTCTTGCTGCTGGTGCTCTGGACCTTCGTCACATCCGTTCCCTTCGGGATGATGTTGAAGGTGGTCTTGGCAGTACCCTTGTAGTTGCCGCACAGGTTGACCGTGATGGTCCACTTGCCGACAGAGCTGTGGGTCGCCGCCATCTTGATGGTGTAGTCCGTGCCCTTGACCAGCTTGGTGCTTCCATCATAGACGGAGATTCCAGGCGAACGGTTCTTGCCGTTCCAGGTCAGGGACGTGGAAGTCTGGGTCAGCTTCGGCGTGATCTCCTTCGGCGCGATGGTGAAGTGGAGCGTCGCGGTGCCGCCGTACTTGCCCTTGCCGGTCACGACGATGGTCGCTTCGCCCACGTTCAGGTTATCGCTGTATTCCGCAGTGTAGTCCGTGTCTCTGACCAGCTTCTGGCCGTTGTAGTACGGCGTGAAGGTCGGTGTCTTCTCGATGCCGGAATAGGTCTTGACCTTGAAGGTCGGGAACTCCACGTTCGCCAGGTCGATCTTAAGGCCGCTGACCGCGTCGGTGATGGCCTTGGCCATCTCGTCGACCGCAGCCTGCTCGACGGAGTTCTTGCCGGTCTTTACCGCAGCCTTTGCGGCTTCGACGGCAGCGACGCTCTCCTCGGTATAGATGCTCAGATCCTCCGGGATCGCAGCGATCGCAGCGTCCACGGCGGTGTAGTCAGCCTTGTCGTCCACGATCACGAGGGTCGCATTCTCCTTGCTGACGGTGATCTTCTTGTTCAGCCAGTTTCCGTTCTTCTTGCTCTTGAAGGCG
>CADCOV010000177.1 GCA_902803185.1 uncultured Eubacteriales bacterium | reverse complement strand
GCTGAACGATGCGGCGGTCGCCCAGGGCAAGATCCACAAGGTCATCCTGATGAAGGACATCGGCGACCGCAGAGAGGGATATTTTGATAAGGACGAGATGACCGAGGTCGGCGTCAAGGTCGAGACCGGGATGCCGGGCCTGTATCTCTACGGCGTGGGCACCAACTTCGGCTGCTACGGCTCCGTCTGCCCGACCTGGGAGAAGCTGACCGACCTGGTCGGCTGCGCGGAGGCCATCGAGGCGCGGATCGGCCGCAAGCTGGACATCATCTCCACCGGCGGCACCCAGACCCTGAACCTGGTCCCGACCCAAGAGATCCCGGAGAGAGTCAACCACCTACGCTGCGGCATCTGCTCCATCACCAAGGCCGCCTACACCTGGGAGGCGGACATCGAGGGCCGTCTCGACACCTTCCGCCTCAGAGCGGAGATCGTGGAGCTCAGGGACAAGCCGACCATGCCGAACGGCAAGCTGGGCAACGCGGCCCTGAACGAGACCAGAAAGTACGTGGACCTGGGCATCCGCAAGAGAGCCATCGTCGCCATCGGCCGCCAGGACTTCGGCGAGGACAAGGATTCCATCGTGCCGGTGGACCCGAAGATCCGCGTCTGGGGTTCCAGCTCCGACCACACCATCCTGGACCTGGAGGACTGCGACCACGAGTACAAACTGGGCGACTACGTGGAGTTCAACATCAACTACGTGGCCTGCATGCACCTCACCATGTCCTCGGATGTGAACATCGTCATCAACGAGTAGGGCGATCAAAACCAACAGCCGACACAATGTGAAATTTTTCCATAGACAAAGCTGCCGCAGGGCAGCTTTGTCTGCTATAATGGGTATCGTGGCGGGCGCAGACAAGGGGCCGCGCGGACCGACAAAGGAGGACGAACATGATCAGAGTACTTGTGACCTATCACTGCAAACCGGGCCAGAGGGAAGCCTTCCTGGACAGCCTGGTCTCCTCGGGCCTGGCGCAGAAGTGCCGGGAGGACGAGGGCAATATCCAGTATGAATATTACCGGTCCGTGGACCGGGAGGACGAGCTGTTCCTATATGAGAAGTGGGAGGACGCCGAAGCCCTCACCGGCCACATCGGGCAGCCGCACATGAAGGAGATCGGCGCCTGCAAGGAGAAGTTCGTGGAGGACACCGAGATCGTCAAGATCGAAGAGTAAAGAGCAAAGAACGTGCATGGAAGGCCGCCCTGCGGGGCGGCCATAAGCGAGCAGGGACTATGGGCAAGAAACTGGCGGAGATCTTCCGGGAAGACTCCGGTTACAAGATTTTTTTCGCGACCCTTCTGATCACGGGCCTGAGCTACGGGATCTACAAGGGCATGATCGACAATTACCTGGCGGAGATCGTCACCATGGGTGAGTTCGACCGGGGCCTGGCGGAGTTCTTCCGGGAGCTGCCGGGCCTGCTGCTGGTCTTCATCCTGGCGGTGTTCTACACCTTCTCCGCGGAACGGATGTACAAGATCGGCGCGGTCATCACCATGATCGGCATGGCGATGCTGTCTTTGGTCTCGCCGACCAAGCTGCTGGTGACGATCGCGATCTTCGTCCACTCCCTGGGCGACCACATCCAGCTGGGCATGAAGAACACCATGTCCCTGAACTACGCCAAGCCGGGCCGGGGCGGGGAAGCCCTGGGCCAGCAGAACGCCATCCATCAGGTGGGCACCCTGGCGGGCTACCTGGTGGTCGTCGGCGTCTTCGCGGTCTTCGCGTCGAAGAGCCCCTTCAAGCTCTTCTTCGGCATCTCCGCAGTGATCCTGCTGGCGGCCTCGATCCTGAGCATGCGGCTCACCGGCGAGAGCGCCACCGACGAGACCAAGCGCCGCTTCTACTTCCGGAAGAAGTACACGAAATACTACATGCTGGAGGTCTTCTACGGCGCCCGCAAGCAGGTGTTCTTCACCTTCGGGCCGTACGTGCTGATCCTGTTCTACGGCGCCAGCACCATGGTGATCAGCATCCTCTTCGCGGTGACGGCCATCACCTCCTACTTCTTCGCGCCGCTGGTGGGGAAGATCATCGACCGGCTGGGCTACAAGGTGGTCATGATCACCGACACCCTGGTCCTGGTCATCGTCTGCTTCTTCTACGGCTTCTCCCACCACCTGTTCCCGCGGGACGTGGCCTTCCTGATCTGCTGCCTGAACTACGTGCTGGACTCCATCATCTCCCTGGCCTCCATGGCCTCCAACGTCTACGTCCAGGACATCTCCGACAACGCGGACGAGATGCGGGCGACGATCTCCACCGGCGTCTCCGTGAACCACCTGATCACGGTGCTGATCGCTTTGTTCGGCGGCTGGATCTGGCAGACCGTCGGCGTGGAGACCCTCTTCCTGCTGTCCGCGGCCTTAGGGCTCTGCAACAGCGCCTACGCGGCCACGATCAAGATCGACAAGACCACCGGCCGGGCCATCCGCTGAGCCGGATCAAAAACGACAAAAAACCAAAGCCTCCGCTTGCTCAAGGCGGAGGCTTTTGGTGCGATGTTATTATTCAGAAAGGATTATGAAGAAAGTTGGTTTCATTCGTGTGTCTTTCGACAGTTTCAGTATAGGGGAGAAATGTGATGAAAATTTGAAGACAGATTAATGGTTCTGTGCGAAATCTCCCCAAACAGCGTTCACAAAGCCGTTTCTACCGGAACATCTCCTTCTCCATCATCCTGCAGAGGGCCTCGAGTCCCGCCCGGTCCGCCTCGCTGAAGCGGCCCGTCACCGGGCTGTCGATGTCCAAAACCCCGATGACGCTGCCTGCGCCGTCGTGGAGCGGCACGACGATCTCCGAATTGGAAGCGCTGTCGCAGGCGATGTGGCCCGGGAACTGATGGACGTCAAAGACCAGCTGGGCCGCGTCCTCCGCGACTGCGGTGCCGCAGACGCCGCTTCCCACCCGGATCTCGATGCAGGCAGGCTTGCCCTGGAACGGCCCCAGGACCAGAAGCCCGTCCTCCATCAGATAGAAGCCCGCCCAGTTGATCTCAGGGAGCGTCTCCCAAAGCAGGGCGGAGAGGTTCGCCAGGTTGGCGGTCCGGTGCGGAACGCCCTTGATCAGGGACTCCGCCTGGGCGAGGAGCAGGTCGTAATCGGTCGTATGCATGTCGTGTCCATCCTTTCTTCTTCCTCATTGTATCAGCTTTTCGGCCCGGTTTAAAGTGGCGGAGCAGAATAAAAAAGAACAAATGTTTACTTTTTGAAGAAGGAGGGATATAATGGGACTGCGGGGCTTTGTGGGAACGCGAGACCGGCCGCCGCAGGAGGTGAACAGGGTATGCATGTGATCGCGGATCAGGTGGACATGATCGCGACGTTTATGAGGCACGAGCGGCCCCATCCGGTACGGTTCCGGTGGGAGGACCGCTACGGGAATGTGCGCGTGATCCGGGTCGAACACATCGCGGAGACCACGGAGGAGAAGGTGGGCGGCTTCGCGGTCTTCAAGTACCTCTGCCAGAGCATGATCGAGGGCAGGGAGCGCACCTACGAGCTGCGGTTCATGTCCAAGAACGCCCAGTGGATCCTATATAAATACTAGCAAACAGGCGGCGGCCGGGGTCATCCCGGCCGCCGCTTTGCTGTCCGGCTGGCGCCGGCGCCTGCGCGATGCATGAAAACCGGGAATCAGCCAATTCCTGTACAGGAAACGCCCTAAACGCGAGGATCATGCATCGAATCGTTCCGAAACTGCCGATTTGGTTTACATAACACGCATTTTGATGCATGAAATCAAAAGAATGGCGCGATCCTGTACAGGAT
>CADCOV010000176.1 GCA_902803185.1 uncultured Eubacteriales bacterium | reverse complement strand
CGATGGTCTCCGACTGGCACATGGAGAAGAACGGCAGCTGCACTGCCTTCGTGGCGCTGTCGTGGGTCCCCGGGATCGTGATCTCGCTGAGCGGCGTGCTGTCCGGGACCTCCGCCATCCAAGGGACTGCAGGCCCATCGGACGCGTCCACAGTGGCAGCCTCCGCGTACGGATAAACAAAGACGACAGCAGCGGCGATCAAAACGACCGCGCAGAGCAGGAGCCCGATCGCTTTCAATATCTTCTTCATGGCAGGTTTCCTTTCGTATCTTTCATTAGAGGCGTTGCCCCCTTCGATTATATCGAAACCGTGCCGTCTTGTCCAAAGGAGAATGCAGGTGTATGCGCCGCTACAGGTTTTGGTCGATCCAGGCGGCCATGGCCTCATCGATCTCGTAGTAGGTCAGGACGCCGGTCCCCTCGAGCCAGCCGTAGGAAGGGTAGAGGCTCAGGTAGAAGCGCAGGCCGTCCGTCGTTTCCACCCGGAGCATCCTGAGATCGTCGGCGAAGGCGCCATGGGCCGCCGGCTGCTCCTCCTCCGGGATGCCGTCAAAGGTCAGCGCCTGGAAGTCGTCGTTGCCGAAGCCGGTCAGGCTGCAGGTGAGGTCGTAGAAGGCGGCGAGGGCCGCAGGGTCTGTGATGACGGCGCCGGTGACCTTGTCCCTGCTCCAGTCCACCTCGGCGACGGAGGCGATGTCAGCTGCGGACTCGATGCCGTAGGTTTGGTACAGGGTCTCCATTTCGGCATTCTGGTTGCTGTCCAGCCAGATCAGCCCGCAGAACAGGGCGGCGTACCAGTGCTCCCCGTCCCGCAGCAGGCAGGCGCCCGGACAGATGGAAGGGGCATACTGCATGAGCTCGCAGTCAGTCTCGATGGCACTCTCCCGGTACCCCGGACCCTCCGGCTCCAGCCAGGCCAGGTGTTCACCGGCCAGCTCCGGCCCGAGCTCCTCCGGGAGGCCGAAGCGGGCGAGCACCTCAGGGATGTCCGTGGCCTCGTAATAGCGGCCGTTGAAGGTGAGGGAGGCGATCTCTTCCACCGCTGAGTCATCTCCGCCTTTCCCGGGCAAAAGATCTGCGATCCGCGGCGCAGCCAGGCCTACGGCCAGGATCAGGCAGGCGGCTGCGGCGAGCCACCGGAGCCGGCGGGGCTTCGATCCCGCGGTCGAGCGGCCGACAGCCTCTACCAGGGAGGGCTCGATGCTGCCGATGGCCTCTAAAAGTTCATAGGTCTTCATAGCTCGTATCCCTCCTTTTCCAAATATTGGCGAAGCCTCTCCCTGAGCCGGAAGAGGGTGGTTTTGACCTTGCTGCGGGAGACGCCGCATGCGGCGGCGATCTCCGGGACGGATTGGAAGTACCAGTAGCGCAGGATGAAGAGGCTCCGCTGCTCCTCGGTGCAGGTCATGAGAAAGGCGGTGACGGTGCGACCCAGCTCCTCCGCGGCCACGTCCCCCTCCACGTCGCTGCCGCCGGGCAGGCATTCCTCCAGCTCCGCCGTGAGTTCACAAAACAAAGCCTGCCGCTTCAGGCTCTCCCGCCTGCGGCACTCGTCGATGGCCAGATGCCGGGTGATTTTCCCGAGGAAAGGGAAGAGGTAGGTGCGGGGTTCGTGGGGCGGGATGCGGTTCCAGGCCTCCAGGTAGGTGTCGTTCTCGCATTCCTCCGCCGCCGGTTCGCTGTCCAGAAGGCGGCGGGCGATCCCGCGGAGGCGCAGGCCGTATTTGGACGCGGTCTCCGCCACGGCGGACTCGTCCCTGGCCAGGTAGAGATCGACGATCTTCGTATCTTCCATGCGGCACCTCCTTTCTGTACCCCTTCACTATAGATAGCGGATGATCAAAGCCTGCGGTTACACAAAGAGGCGGGAAAGATCCCGCCTCCAAGCAAATTCTCTATTTTTCTTCTTCGGTGTCCGGCGTCTCCTCCGGTTCCTCGTCCGGCTCAGGCTCCTCGTCGGCCGGTTCCTCTTCCGGATCCTCCGCCGGGGTTTCCGCTGGGGTTTCTTCCTCTGTCGGTGCTTCGACGACTTCCTCTGCCGGTGCCTCCGTCTCCTCCGCCTTCACTTCGGCGGCCTCCGCGGTCTCTTCCGCCGGGGCCTCGAGCACGGCCTCTGTG
>CADCOV010000175.1 GCA_902803185.1 uncultured Eubacteriales bacterium | reverse complement strand
TTATACCATCAAATCCGCCCCACTTCGAACACTTTTATGTTACCATAGAGTCGAAATACGCTTTTAGGAGGTACCACCATGACGAAAATGACCTTCCTCTCCGACAACAAGACCGAAAGCGGCGCCTGCCTGGCGGAATGGGGACTGTCGGTTTTGATCGAGACCGGGACCAAAAAGATCCTCTTCGACACCGGCCAGTCCGACCTCTTCGCCAGAAACGCGAAGAAGCTCCACGTGGACCTGGCCGACGTGGACTTTGCGGTGATCAGCCACGGCCACTACGACCACACCAACGGCGTGCCGGCCTTCGCGCGGATCGCGCCGCAGGCCCCGATCTACATCCATAAGAACGCCTTTGCCAAGTTCTACGGCACCACCGACGGCGAGATCGACGACTACAACTGCGGCATCCTCTGGACCGACGAGGAGAAAGCCGCCCTCGAAGGCCACCTCAGCCTGACCGACGGCCCGGTCTGGATCACCCCGGACATCGTGATCTCCGGCACCATCCCGGACGCCCCGGAGCTCCGCCCGATCGAGCAGTTCTACCGCCTGCGCCCGGACGGCAGCCTCACCCCGGACGACATGAGCCACGAGCAGTTCCTGGCCATCCGCGATCCGGAAAAAGGCATCCTCCTCTTCTCCGGCTGCAGCCACAAAGGCATCCTCGCCGCCATCCGCTACGCCAAGGCGCTCTTCCCGGGCGAAAAGATCGCCTGCATCCTGGCGGGCATGCACCTGATCGCCGCCTCCCCTGCCGACCGCCTTGCCACCATCGAAGCGGTGAAGGCGGAGGACCCGGAGCTGGTGATCCCGCTCCACTGCACCGGCATGGAAGCCATCGCCCAGCTCAAGGGCGCCCTCGGCGGCCGCTGCCTCCTCGCCTGCGTGGGCACCGTCTGCGAACTTTGATCCTGAAACCACCTGTACCGGCCGGCCCCTTCGCGGGCCGGCTTTTTGTTGGGGCGGCGGGCGCTCCCGGGGCCGCCCCAAAGGAAGCCCCGTGCATATCTTTTGCCGATTTTCTTTTTCCTGTACAGGAAACCCACCGCTCCTTATTTTCATGCACAGAAATCGACGCCCAAGCACGTTTTAGGGGCATTTCCCGGTGATTCTGTGCATGAAAGGCTGGCTTCCTTCACTTCCTGTACAGAAACTGGCATCTTTTGCGTTTTCATGCACAGCATCGGCTGCCCTGCTTCCACCGGCCAACCAACCGCCCCCGCCCCCACGAAAAAGATCCGGCCCGCCGGGCCGGATCCTCACGTCCTAAAAGTATTCCTTTGCCAGCGCCTCGAAAGCCGGGAGCGAACGCTCGATCTGCTCGTAGGAGACGCAGTAGCTGATCCTGACGTAGCCCGGGCCCGCGAAGGAGCTGCCCGGCACGAAGAGGATGTTGTGCTTTTTGGCGGCGGCGACGAATGCCTTCTCGTCCGCCACCGGGGACTTCATCCAGAGGTAGAAGGCGCCCTGCGGCTCCACGCACTCGAAGCCCATCTTCGTCAGGGCCTCGTAGAGGGTGCGGCCGTTGCGCTCGTAGTAGCCCACGTTGCACTGGGCGTCCACGCAGCGGGCGATGACCAGCTGGATCAGGGATGGCGCGTTGACGCTGCCGGAGACCCGGTTGGCGATGACGGCGGCGTCGATGAACTCCTGCGCGCCGTCGGATTCGTCCGGGATCACCACGTAGCCGATCCGCTCGCCCGGCAGGGAGAGGGATTTGCTGTAGGAGTAGCCCACCAGGGTATTGGCGTAGAACTTGGTCAGGTACGGCACGTCGGCGCCGCCGTAGGCCAGCTCTCTGTACGGCTCGTCGGCGATCATGTAGATCACGGTGCCGTACTCCTTCTGCTTCTTTTCCAGGACGGCGGCCAGCTGCTCGATGACCTCCGCCGGGTAGATGACGCCCGTCGGGTTGTTCGGGTTGTTGATGATCAGGGCTTTGGTCTTCGGCGTGATCTTCTGCTCCAGCTCGTCCAGGCGAGGCATGAAGCCGCCCTCCGGATTGGAGGAGATGACCACGAGCTTGCCGTCGTAGTTGCGGACGTAGTTGCCGTATTCCACGAAGTACGGGGCCAGGGCGATGACTTCGTTCCCCGGCTCCAGCATGGTCTTGAGGAGGATGTTGAGGCCGCTGGCGGCGCCCACGGTCATGATGATGTTCCTCTCGGAGAAGCTGGTGCCGAAGCGGCGGTTCAGGTTCTCCGCGATGGCGGCCCTCGTCTCCGGGAAGCCGGCGTTGCTCATGTAGCCGTGGACCTTGACCGGGTCCTCATTCTCCAGGATGTCCAGGATCGCCTGCTTCACCTCTTCCGGCGCAGGGACGTTAGGGTTTCCCAGGGAGAAGTCAAAGACGTTCTCCGCCCCGTATTTGGCGGCCATGACCTTGCCCTCTTCGAACATCATGCGGATGACGGAATTGTTCTCGACCAGAGGTCTCATCTTGCTGGAAATCATTTTGCGGCAGCCTCCATTCCACGCTCGAGCGCCTTCACGTTCAGGTCGGCGAATCTGGCTTTGACGGTCTTGCGCACGATGGACGCCCAGTCGATGTCGTTGAGGCCCATGGACTGGATCAAAGTCCCCAGCAGGATGACGTTGGCGGCTTTGACGTTGCCTAGCTCTTCCGCCATGGTGGTGGCATCCAGGGTGATGACTTTGCTGGCGGCCTTCCCGATCTCCTCGAGGACGCCGTCCGGATATTCCTCCGCGCCGGTCAGCACGGTCATGGACGGGATGCGGACCGTGTTCACGACCACGGTGCCCTCCGGCTTCAGGAACGGCAGGTTCCTGAGCGCTTCCATCTCCTCGAAGGCGACCACGATGTCGGCGGTGCCCTTCTCGATGACCGGGGAGTAGACCTTGTCGGTGCTGTAACGGACCTGGGAGACCACGTCGCCGCCTCTCTGGCTCATGCCGTGGATCTCGCTCATCTTGACGTCGTAGCCCTCCTCCAGGAGGCCGATGGTCAGCATCTTGGCGGCGAGGATGGTGCCCTGCCCGCCGACGCCCGCGAGTACGATATTCTTAGTCATTACTTCGCCTCCTTTACGATCGCCTTGGTCGGGCAGACCTGGGCGCAGACGTCGCAGCCCACGCAGTCCGCGCGGTTGATGTGGACCTTCTTCGTCTCCTTGTCGAAGATCAAAGCCGGGCAGCCCGTGGTCTGGCAGCGCTTGCAGCCGATGCACTTGTCCGCTTCCACCACGTCCTTGGTGCTGAACAGGCCAGGGAACTCGGCCAGGTCGGCGTCGGAGAACTTCTTCAGGACGCACGGCCAGCGGGTGATGATGACGGAAGGCTCATCGAGATCCATGAACTCGTCCAGCGCGGCGTCCACCGCCTTGAGGTCGTTCGGGTTCACGACCTTGACGTGCTTGATGCCGATGGCGCGGACCAGGTCCTCTATGACGATCATGTTGGTCGGATCGCCCTTGACGGTGAAGCCGGTGCCCGGGTTCTGCTGGTGGCCGGTCATGCCGGTGATGCGATTGTCCAGGATGATGTTGATAGTATTACTGTTATTGTAAACAGTGTTCATCAGTGAATTGATTCCGGTGTGGAAGAAGGTGGAGTCACCCAGCACGGTGACCACCTTGCGCTTGATGCCGGCCCGGTTGAAGGCCTGCTGCGCGCCGTGTCCCACGGAGATGGAAGCGCCCATGCAGACGCAGGAGTTCATGGCCTTGTACGGAGCGCCGGCGGCCAGGGTGTAGCAGCCGATGTCGCCGCTGATCATGATGTCCTTGCGCTTGCCCAGCCGGAAGAACAGGCCCCGGTGCGGGCAGCCCGCGCACAGCGACGGCGGCCTCTTGATGATCATGCTGCTGTCGAAGTCCACGGACGGCAGG
>CADCOV010000174.1 GCA_902803185.1 uncultured Eubacteriales bacterium | reverse complement strand
TCCACGGGAACGGTGAGCTGGTATCCCCGGAAGAAGATCCGGGACATCGTGGCCCTGCAGCGCCGGTTCTACGACAGCTGGGACGAGGAGGCCTACCGCAGGTATCTGGACATGTTCCGATTGGAGGAGCAGAAGACGCCAAGCGAGCTCTCCGAGGGCATGAAGGTCAAGTTCAACCTGCTGCTCGCGCTCTCCCACAGGGCGAGGGTGCTGATTCTGGACGAGCCGACCAGCGGCCTGGATCCCTTCTCCAGGGACGAGCTGCTGCAGACCTTCTCCGACCTCAGGGAAGGCGGGGTGAGCCTGTTCTTCTCCACCCACATCATCTCCGACATCGAAAAGTGCGCGGACGACCTCGTCTATATCTCCGAGGGGAAGATCCGCTTTGCCGGGACCAGAGACGGCTTTTTGGAGCGGTTCGCACAGGAGGGCGAGAGCCTCGAGGAAGCGATGCTCGCGCTGGAAAGGGGGGAGCGCCATGCGTAACATCCTCAGGAAGGAACTCACCCTCAGCGCGTCGGCGCTCACCTATCTGTTCATCCTTTTCGGATTTCTGTTCCTCGTCCCGGGGTATCCGATCCTGTGCAGCGCCTTTTTCGTGACGCTGGGGATCTTCTACAGCTTCCAGGCCGCAAGGGAGGCGAACGATATCGTCTTTTCCGCACTGCTGCCGGTGGCGAAGCGGGATGTGGTGAAGGGGAAATACGCCTTCGTCTGCCTGATCGAGGGCTGCGCCTTCCTTTTGATGGCTGCGGCGACGATGGTCAGGATGGCCGGGTTCGGGGAGGCGGTCTACCGCACGAACGCGCTGATGAATGCCAATCTCGTCGCCCTGGGCGGCGCGCTTCTCATCTTCGGGCTGTTCAACCTGGTCTTTCTGGCGGGCTTCTTCAAGACCGCCTACCGGTACGGGAGGCCCTTCGTCGTCTTCATCATCGTTTGTTTCATCGTGATCGGCGCCATGGAGTCCCTGCACCACATCCCGGGCCTGGAGGCGGTGAACGCCTTCGGCACGGCACACCTGCCGCTGCAGGCGGGCGCACTCGGCGCGGGCGCAATTCTGTACGGGCTCATGACCGTTTTGTCGTATCGCATCGCCTGCCGGCGGTTCGAGATCGTCGATCTGTAAGGAGGATATCATGCTGAAGGACAACCTTTTGATGCTGCGCAAGCTCCACGGCTTCTCCCAGGAGGAGATCGCGGAGAGGATCGGCATCTCCCGGCAGGCCTACGCCAAGTGGGAGACGGGCACGACGGTCCCGGATATCGAGAAGTGCAGCCTGCTGGCAAAGACCTACGGCACGTCCATCGACAGCCTGGTCGCCACGGTCTCCGTGGAAGGGGTGGAGGAGCAGATCCCTCCGGGGCCGAAGGGGAAGAACATCTGCGGATCCATCGTGATCGGGGACCGGGGCCAGCTGGTGATCCCGAAGGCCGTCCGGGACCTGTTCGGCCTGACCGGCGGGCAGCGCCTGATCGTGCTGACAGACGAGGAGGAGGGCATCGCGCTGGTCCCTGCGGAACGGTTCGAGGCGAGGATGAAGGAGGTCCTCGCGAGGGCTTCGGCAAACAGAATGGAATGAGAGCGTGCGGACGCGCGGCCGGCAGGATCCCTGCCGGTTCTTTTTTGGCCGGAATGCGGAAAAGGGAAGGATAACAGGGGCGACTTAGGTTATAATAGAAGCAGGAAAGAGAGGCAAGGGCATCCTGTGACACAGAAACGATTACTGAGCTATGACGCCGTGCGCGTGGTCGCGGTCATGATGATCGTGATGATCCACGTCTCGGCCTACGTGGTCCAATACGATAAGGATCCCGCGTCCCTGACGTTCGCTGTCGGGAACATTTTCAACGGGCTTTCCAGGGCGGGCACGCCCATGTTCCTGATGCTGTCCGGCGCGCTGCTGCTGAACGAGGACAGAAAGATGGACGCGCGGACCTTCTACCGCCGCAACCTGACGGGGATCGTCCTGCTGCTGCTGTTCTGGCTGTTCTTCTATGCGGCCTGGCGGGCCGTTCTTCTCCCGTGGATCCAGGGGATGCCGGCGGATCCGGTGCTGTTTCGGGATTATCTGCTGAGGCTTAGGGGGCCGCGGCAGCATCTCTGGTATCTGTTCATGCTTGTGGGCGCCTATCTGGTGATCCCGGTCCTCAGGCTGTTCGTCAAGCGGGAGAACAAAAACTACATCCGGGGCCTGATCCTCCTCAGCATCATCGTGCAGTTTGGCGTGCGGACAGGGGGCCTCTTGACCCGGGGCCTGTCCTTCACCCTGGAGGACTTTGTGACGAAGTTCCACGTGGAATACGCCACCGGTTACCTGCCGTATCTGCTGATCGGCTGGTACCTGACCGCATGCCCGCCACGGGGATGGGCGAGGGCGGCTTTGCCGGCGGCGGGCATCGCGGCGCTGGTCTTCCAGATCCTGGCGGTCAGGTTTTTGATCGGCGCGGTCCCGGATATCCGCGACTACATGATGGAGATGGACACCCTGCCGGCGATGGTCTACGGCGCCGGGCTCTTCGCCTGGATCACCGGGCATTTCGAAGGGCGGGAGACGAAGAGCAAAGTCATCGCGGGGCTTTCCCGGCGATCCTTCGGCATCTACATCACCCACGTGTTCCTGCTGGACATCCTGATCGGCCTGCTGTTCCCGTACACGGCCTTCGGGGAGCAGCATCCGCTGTTATACACCATTGTGCTGTACGTCTCCGGCTTCTGCGCCGCCTTCCTCGTCTCGCTGTGCCTGTCGAAGGTCAAAGGCCTCAGGAAACTCGTCCGAGGCTAGGAGAGACCGTTATCCATGCCCGTCGGAAGACCGAAGGGGCGATCCATATATGGCAACATTTTATGCGTGCCGGCGATCCGCCGGCCGTGAAGAAAGGAACCTGAACATGAAAGGGAAAAAGATCCTGAGTCTGCTGCTGGCTTTGATGCTGCTCCTGGCGCTTTTCGGGTGCTCCTCCAAAGAGGAGGGACCGGCGGAGGAGCCGTCGGGGCAGACGGATGAAGAGACGGAACCGGAAGAGGAAGGGGAGCCGGAGCAGAAGGACATGGAGACTGAGATCCAGGGCATCATCAGCGGGATGACGACAGAACAAAAATTGGCCCAGATGATCATCTTCTCCTTCAGCCCGACGGAGGCGGAAGGCGTGAGCGGTGATCGTCTGCCGCAGGAGTGCAGGGACATGCTGGCGAAGTACGATTTCGGCGGTGTGATCCTGATGGGGAACAATATCGGAGATGCGGCCCAGACCCTTCGCCTGATTCGGGACTGCCAGTCCGCGGCCATGGCGTCAGAGCCGGGGATCCCGTTGTTCGTCAGCGTGGACCAGGAGGGCGGTCTGGTGAACCGGGTCTCCTACGGCATGACCGGCGGCGGCAACATGGCTCTCGCTGCTGCGGGGGATACCGCTTTGACCGAGGAATGGGCGAACATGATGGCCGAGGAGATCGCAGCCCTTGGGTTCAATGTGGACTTTGCGCCGGTCTCCGATGTGAACAGCAACCCGAACAACCCGGTCATCGGCGTCAGGTCTTTTTCTGACGATGCACAGATCGCGGCGCAGCACGTCCAGGCGTATATCCGGGGCCTCAGGGACAACGGCATCATTGCCGCTCTGAAGCACTTCCCGGGCCACGGCAACGTGGGAGAGGACAGCCACACCGGCCTGCCGCAGTCCGGCTCCACCCTGGAGGAGCTCAGGGCCTGCGAGCTGATCCCGTTCGAACAGGGGATCGCTGAAAACGCGGGGATGATCATGACCGCCCACATCCAGTTCCCGGAGATCGAGCAGGAAACCTACGTATCGGTGCAGGACGGCGAGGAGGTCTATCTGCCCGCGACCCTGTCCCACACGATCATCCACGACCTGCTTCGGGAGGAGATGGGCTATGACGGGATCGTGATCACCGATTCCATGGTGATGGGCGCCATCGCGGCCCACTTCGACCCGATCGATGCCGCCACCCTGGCGATCAACGCCGGTGTCGACATCCTTCTGATGCCGGTGGAGATCCGCATCGATGGCGAGACCAACACCGTTCCGGACATGGAGGCCTACATCGCCGGCCTGGCGGAGCGTGTCGACTCCGGTGAGATCAAAGAAGAAGAGCTGGACGACTCCCTGTACCGCATCCTGAAACGCAAGCTGGAGAGCGGGATCATGACGAATACGCTGGCTAAGACCGAGGAAGCGGCGCTGGCGGATGCGGAAGCCGTCGTGGGCGCTCCGGAACATCTGGAGAGGGAGTGGGAGATCACGCAGCAGGGTCTGACCCTCCTGAAGAATGAGGGAGGACTTCTGCCGCTGGACGGCAATGGCACCAGGACACTGGTCCTCTATCCGTCCGAGTACCGCCTGCCTTCCGTGGAATACGCGGTCCGGCGGATGTCTGCGGAGGGGCTCGCCCGGCCGGAGAACATCACGGCGCTTTGCTTCGGAGAGATGGAACCTCAGGACGAGGATTTCCAGACCGCGCTGGCGGAGGCGGACCAGGTGCTTTTGATCACCCAGTACGCGATCCGGGACGACGCGGTGACCGCTTTGATCGACCAAGTCCACGGGGCCGGCAAACCTGTGGTGCTGCTGGCGGCCAACCTGCCGTACGATGCGGCCTGCTATAACGAGTGCGAGGCGATCCTCTGCGCCTACAACCCTTACGGAAACGCCCACGATGCGTCCGGGGACGGCCCGTTCAGCCTGAATGTGGCTACCGGCATCCTCAGCATCTTTGGCGGCTCCACGCCGCAGGGACATCTGCCGGTCAACGTGCCGGTGATCGAAGGCAGCGGCCTGGAGACCTCCTTCACGGGGGAGTGGCTCTACGAGAGATACTACGGCTTAGAGAACTGGGGCAACTGATGGAAAGGACCTGCTGCAGGGCAGGGTGTGAGAAAGAGAGGCAGAGATAACGATGAAATACGCTTTCGTGAACGGGATCCTCATCGACGTGACGCAGGACGCGGCGCCTCTCAAGGATAAGGTGGTGCTGGTGAAGGACGGCCGGATCGAAGCGGTCACGGACAGGACCGCCGACCTCAAGGGGTACGAACTGATCGACCTTGAAGGGGGATTCCTGCTGCCGGGCCTCATCAACCTGCACGTGCACCTGGCGACCAGCGGAAAACCGCCGCGGGAGAAGAAGAAACCGACCAATTACAAGCGCCTCTATCAGCTGCTGACCGGCAGCCGGGCGGTGCGGGCCGACGTGAAGAAGATGCTGGCCGGCTATGCCTAAACGGAGCTCATCAGCGGCGTCACCACCATCCGCACCGTGGGCGGGATCATGGATTTCGACTCCGTGATCCGGGACAGCATCGAAGAAGGGAAGGCTGTGGGCCCGAGGATCCTGGCCGCCGACCAGGGGATCTCGGTGCCGGGCGGCCACTTCGCCGGCTCCATCGCGACGGAATCCGCTTCAGTCGAGGAAGCGGTCGAGGACGTCCGCAGGATCGCTGCCATGAAGCCGGATCTGATCAAGCTCATGATCTCCGGCGGCGTCATGGACGCCACGGAGGATGGGGAGCCGGGCGTGCTTCGGATGCCGCCTGAGATCGTCAAAGCCGCCTGCGACGAGGCCCACCGCCTTGGTTTCAAGGTGGCAGCCCACGTGGAGAGCCCGGAGAGCGTCCGGGTGGCCTTGGAGAACGGCGTGGATACCATCGAGCACGGTGCGAGACCGGATGAGGAGATCATCCGGCTCTTCAAGGAGAGAGGCGCCGCCCACATCTGCACCATCTCGCCGGCGCTTCCATACGCGGTCTTCGACCTCAGCGAGAGCCACACCCAACCGGTGGGGCAGCGCAACGGCCGCATCGTCATGGAGGGCATCATCGCCTGCGCGAAGGCCTGCCTGGAGAACGGCATCCCGGTGGGCCTCGGCAACGATGTGGCCTGCCCGTTCGTGGTCCACTACAACTTCTGGAGGGAGCTCTATTACTTCAGCAAATACGTGGGCGTGACGCCGGCCAAGGCGATCTGCACCGCCACCATCGGAAACGCCGCCATTGCCGGCATCGACGGCGAGACCGGCAGCATCGAAGCGGGGAAGAGCGCGGACATGATCGTGGTGAACGGGGATCCGCTTGCGGATCTCACAGCGCTCCGGGAGGTCAGCGGCGTCATGATGAAGGGGAAGTGGATCCCGTCCCCGCAGGTGAAGCGCATCCCGGCGGTGGATGGGCTGCTGGACAAGTACATGTGA
>CADCOV010000173.1 GCA_902803185.1 uncultured Eubacteriales bacterium | reverse complement strand
GTCGCCGTTCATGGCGTCGCTGGTCTCCTTTTTTGTGGGGACGGTGTTCCTCGCAGCCATCGTGCTGGTCCGGTGCGGGGGATTCGGTCTTCCGATGGACAGCCTGGCCGGCGCGCCGTGGTGGATCTGGACAGGCGGCTGCCTCGGCGTGGTGATGCTGACCACAAATGTCGTGATCCTGCCGTACATCGGGGCTGTCCAGACGGTGATCTTCCCGGTGACGGGCATGATCCTCATGAGTATGGTGATCGATCATTTCGGCCTTTTCGGCGGGGCCAGGATCCCCTTCGGAGTGAGCCGGCTGGCCGGCTGCGCGCTGGTGCTGGCGGGGGCCCTTCTCGCGGCGGCGGGAGGCAGGCGCGGTGATGTGCCGGAAGGCGGGAAGCAGAGGAACCCGTGGGGCTGGCGGCTCCTGGGCTTTGTCGGTGGCCTTTGCGGTGCCACACAGGCCACGGTCAACGGCCGTCTCGGCGGGATGCTGGGCACGCCACTCAAGTCGGCCCTCGTCTCTTTTACCGTCGGTACGCTGACCCTTGCGGTGATCGTGCTGGTGACGCGGAGAAGGGTCTCCTTTGTCTTCCCGCCGGCGTCCCCGAAGCCGTGGTGGATGTGGACCGGCGGCCTGATCGGCGCCAATACGGTGTTCAGTTCAGCGCTTCTTGCGCCGCTCCTGGGGACCGGTATGACCATCGTCCTGAACCAGTGCGGTATGATGGCGGGGGGTCTCCTGATCGACAGGTTCGGCTGGTTCGAAACGGAGAAACAGAGGGTGAGCGGCCGGAAGATCCTGGCGGTCATCCTGGTGCTGAGCGGCGTGGCTTTGATCCACGGGCTCTAGGAGGCGGCATGGAAGAGAAACTGCGGGAGGAACTGACTGCGGCTTTGATGCAGGAGACGGAGCGCCTGGGCTATCCGGCGGAGTTCGGCAAAGCCATCGCCATCGGCCTGGGCACGGAGAGCACCATGCGGCGGATGATCGGCTATCTGAAGTCCGCGGCGCCGGGTTCGATGGAGGAGATCGCCGACGAGATGATGGCGATCCTGGCGGACCGGGACAAATGGATGGAAAAGAAGAAGAACGAATACTACAATCAGAAATACAACCAGTTCCTGCGAGGGGGACTGGACGAGGACGAATAAAAACGGCTCCGGGCGGAGCCGTTTTCGCGTGCGCATAAGGTCAGCGGCGGGAGCGCTTCCGAAGCAGATTGCCGATGGCGAGCCCGATCAAAGCGGACATAGCGCCGAACAGGACGATCCACCAGATCGCGGTGAGGTCCGGCTCTTTGACGCTTGCGACGGGGACCAGGAGGTCCAGAAGGCCGGCCAGCGGGGCGAGGAGCCACTTCTTCGGCGTCTCGCACTTCCTGCCGTACCAGATCCCCGCGATGAGGAAGAGGAGGGGCAGGACGATGCAGGTGAAGAAAAGGGCCGACAGCCCGGTGGACAGGGCATCCAGATAGGTGCGGTCGATCCATCGGACCGCGAGGACGATGAGGAGCCAGGCGATCAGGATGACCGGGACGGGCCAGTGGGTCTTGAGCTTGTTCATGGGGATGCCTCCTTCCGTTAGTCTTTTATTACTATAGCATATAAGCTATAATATAGGAAAGACCCAGGCTGCAGAGGCAGGCCGGGGACCGGGAGGAAGCGATGCTTTACATCATCAGACACGGACAGACAGAGGTGAACCGGGCGAAGGCCCTGCAGGGCCGCAGCGACAAGCCCCTGAACGAGACGGGGATCCGGGAGGCGATGGCGGCGGCAGCGCGGCTGCAGGACGTCCGCGTTGACCGGGTCGTCTCGAGCCCGCTCCTGAGGGCCAGGCAGACCGCGGAGATCCTGGCGCCGGATATCTCGGCCGAGATCGACGAGCGGCTGATCGAGATGGACTACGGCCCTTACGAAGGGTTGGATCTCAACAATCTGCCGCCGGAGGTCCTGACCTTCTTCGCGGACTTCATCCACAATCCGGCGCCGGCGGGGATGGAACCCCTGGCCGACGTGGTGAAGCGGGCGGGGGAGTTCCTGGAGGCGATCCGGGGCCTGGAGGGGGACGTCCTGATCTCCACCCACGCCATCGCGATGAAGGGGCTGCTGGAGTACCTGACCCCGGATTCGAACGGCAGCTACTGGTCCCGTTTCATCGGAAACTGCGCGGTGTACACCGTGGATAACAGGGAAGGAGCCTACGGCCTGCCGGCCGCACTCGAGTAGAAAGGAGAGCGCATCATGCTGAAAGTCTATGGAACCAAGACCTGCCCGGACTGCCGGGAGTGCAAGATCAATTTCGACCGGAACGGCGTCGCCTACGAATACGTGGACCTGAACGCGTCCCTGGCGAACCTGAAGGAGTTCCTCCGCCTGCGGGACCGGCTGCCGGTCTTCGACGGCTGCAAGGAGGGAGGCAGCATCGGGATCCCGGCGCTCCTGTCCGAGGACGGCTCCGTCACCCTGGACTGGGAAGGCTTCCTGACGGCGCAGGGCCTGCCGGTCGTCTACAGGGAGCAAGGCGCCCAGGCCTGCAGCATCGACGGCACCGGCTGCTGAGAGAGGACTGAACAAAGCAAACAAAAAACAGCATTCCGGCTTCGGAATGCTGTTTTGCTGTACACGGTTTTGATCAGCCGTTCCTGCGGTGGAGCGCACCGTAGATGCCGTAGATCGCGCCGTAGGCCACGCCGGCGATCGGCCAGACGATCCAGGTGTGGTCCCAGCCGCCGCCGATGAAGCTCCAGGCGAGGTAGCCGGCGGTCACCAGGCACCAGTAGATGGCGCTGAACGGGGAGAGGGCGCGCTCCCGGGCCTTGGAT